>JBFOLQ010000361.1:0-6730 GCA_040830145.1 Flavobacteriaceae bacterium
ACGTTTCCCATGGTGTCTGAATTTGCTTTCTCCCGAGGAGGAGAAAGTTCTAAAACATTGGCAGGAACGGGGTTATTATACCCGGGCGAACAATTAACATGCCACTGCCAAAAAGGTGGCCTTTGAAATGAATGGACGGTTTCCAGGTACTTATGAAGGCCTAAAGCAGCTAAAGGGGATTGGGTATTATACCGCCAGTGCTGTGGCTTCCATATGCTTTAATGCGGCACATCCTGTGGTTGATGGCAATGTGTATAGGGTCTTGGCACGGTATTTTGGGGTTGATATGCCCATTAATGGCCCAAAGGGCCCCACTTTCTTCAGGCAATTGGCCAAGGAGGTAATGGCTCCTGAGAATATCCGGGACTATAATCAAGGAATTATGGAATTTGGGGCCATACAGTGCACTCCACAAAGCCCGGATTGTGGTATATGCCCCCTAAACTCCGATTGCATGGCTTTGGCTGCCGGTAAAGTGGGGGAGCTTCCCGTAAAACTAAAGAAGACCAAGATACGGAAACGATATTTTAATTATTTGGTGTTTGTGGACCCCAATGATGGCACGTTGCTTCAGAAGCGCATTGGGAACGACATTTGGCAGAACCTCTGGGAATTCCCCTTGGTGGAATCAGATAAACCACTCAATTTGTCTGAGGTTCAAGAAATGGCCAACAAAATTCCCGAGCTGACAGGGGAAGCCGTTTTTCATGGGTACAATGTGGAACCCATAGTGCATAAACTGTCCCATCAGCACCTGATTACAAAGTTTTGGATTGTGGAAGTACAGTATCCATTACCCCATGCCGTGCCCATTGGGAAGCTCGTGGATTATCCGGTTCCCGTTTTGGTGGCCAACTTCATCAAAACATTCAAAAAATCGTATTTTTGACACGGACTAGGTCTTGGGTACATATGACCATTTCACTAAACAATTTACACATATGAGCGGTACACTGAACAAGGTAATGTTGATTGGGCATCTGGGGGATGAGGTAAAAATGCATTATTTTGAGGGAGGGGGCTCTATTGGCCGTTTCCCCATAGCCACCAATGAGACCTATACCAATAGGCAGACTGGAGAAAGGGTGACCAATACGGAGTGGCACAACATAGTGGTTCGCAACAAGGCGGCCGAAATTTGTGAGAAATACCTGAACAAAGGAGATAAGATATACGTTGAGGGCCGCTTAAAAAATAGGCAATGGCAAGGGGAAGACGGTAATACCCGTTATACCACGGAGGTGCATGTACAGGATTTTACCTTCTTGAGCACCAAACAGGAAAGTATGGCCAATGCCCAAAATGTAATGCCCCAGCAATCGACCCCATCACAGACAATGGCCTCCCAACAGGTGGCCAACCCTGAACCGGTGGCCAATCCTGAGGAAGAGGACGACCTTCCGTTCTAAAATAGAAGAACAAAACAATAGTAGTTGGACCCTGATCCCCTTAGTTTAGTTTTAGTTCTATGGGCCGTGGATATGGCCCTCATGATCAAGTTTGCCCTTCTTTTGATGCTTCTTTTGTGTTCGGCCCTGGTATCGGGTGCTGAGGTGGCCTTTTTTGGACTTTCCCCCACAGAGGTCAATGATATCAAGGATCAAAAGAGCCCACGGGGGAATATTGTGGTGAAGCTTTTAAAACGCCCCAGGAAGCTTTTGGCAACCATATTAATTGCCAACAACGCCATCAATATTGGGGTGGTCCTTTTGTTTAATGTCATTGGGGACACCCTTTTTCATGGGGTTGACCAAGTGCTTTTTGGTTTTGTTTCCGTCCGTTTTTTACTGGAATTGGTCATGGCCACGTTTCTTATCTTGATGTTTGGGGAGATACTGCCCAAGGTCTATGCCAACCGGAACAGGGTAAGCTTTTCCCAGTTTATGGCCTATCCCTTAAAAGTGCTTGATGTACTTTTTTCCCCACTTAGCCTTCCCATGCGAAAGACAACCCTGTACCTGTACAACAATTTGGGAAGAAAAAAATCGGCCTTGAGTGTTGATCAATTGTCCCAAGCCCTTGAATTGACATCGGTGGGGGATACCACCAAGGAAGAGCAGAAAATATTGGAAGGGATTGTATCCTTTGGGAATACCGACACAAAACAGGTGATGCAGCCACGTATCGATATTTTTGCGCTAAGCGAGGAGATGAAGTTTTTAGAGGTGATGACGGAAATAAAAAACCATGGGTATTCCCGAATTCCCGTTTTTTCAGAAAATATGGACAACGTACTGGGGGTGCTTTATGTAAAAGATCTTCTTCCATATATTGAGCGAAAGCAGTTTGATTGGATGTCGTTGATACGGGAACCCTATTTTGTGCCCGAAAACAAAAAACTGGATGACCTTTTGCTTGAATTTCAAGAGAAAAAGAACCACTTGGCCATTGTGGTGGATGAGTATGGGGGCACCTCGGGCATTGTGACCTTGGAGGATATCATAGAGGAAATCGTGGGTGACATCAGCGATGAGTTTGATGATGAGGATTTGGTTTATTCCAAGCTTGACGACCATAACTATGTCTTTGAGGGGAAGACCACCATGAAGGATTTTTATAAAGTCACAAAAATACCGAACGAAGAAGAGTTCGAGGAATTAAAGGGAGAATCCGAGACTTTGGCCGGATTTGTACTTGAGATTGCCAAGAGTTTCCCCAAAAAAGGGGAGAAAGTGGTATTCAACAACTACCAATTTGTAGTGGAGAGCGCTGATAAAAAAAGATTGAAACAGATAAAAGTGACCTTGCCCCATGAAACCCAATAGTTTGTTCGTTTTATTTTCCTTGGTCGGTTTCTTGCTCGGTTGCGGGGAAGAGACACTTCCCAAGCCCAAGGCCATGTTGCGCCTTGACTATCCAAAACCCAAGATGAAGGGAGTGGATGCCAAGCATTTCGGGTTTATGGGAAATGCCATGGCCCAGGTCAAGGAGGAATCTGAAGCCGGCCTCACATTGGACTATCCGCATATGAAGGGGACCATTTTCTTAACGTATAAACCGGTGCGGAACAATCTTGAAAAATTGTTGACCGATGCCCAAAAATTGAGTTATGAGCATGTGGCAAAGGCAGATGATATCGTTGCCCAACCGTATATCAACGAGGATGATAAAGTGTATGGAATGTTTTTTGAAGTCATTGGCAATGCCGCCTCGCAGGCACAATTTTATGCGACGGACAGTACCCAACACTTTGTTACGGGCTCCCTATATTTCTATGCGAGACCCAATTACGACTCCATTTATCCGGCAGCCGTTTATCTGCAGAAGGATATCCGAAAAATCATGGAAAGCCTTCGATGGAAATAGGTTTGGAATAGTTCTATGGCCACTGCCCAAACCAGGGCAATAAACGCATGGATCATATATTATTCCTGTTCCAATAGTCTTTTTGCATTCGCTATACTGGTGTTGATATCGTCGGCTACTTTTTGGACGTTTATTTCCTCCTCGTCGAGCCATTTCGTTTTTTCATCAGTAAGCGCAGCATCATTCAGGATTTCATCAGGGGTAAAACGATTCCCAAAGTTTTGCATCCAGTCCATCATACCCTTATGTGCCTCTTGTAACTCTTTACGGGCAGCGGTATAACGCATTCCCACTTCAGTGGAATCTTCCTTGGCCTTCAGTTCGGCCACTAGCTTTCCTATTTCACCCATTCGGGGCATTACCTCGTCATGTACCGCCATGACGGTTTTCATTTTATTGGGTGCACTGTTTTTTTTGTCGTCTTTGCATCCAAAAGAGAGAATGGATACAATACCCAAGGCTAGAATAAACGTCCTCATTTTGTATATTTTGTACAAAAATAGGGCTTGACTGTAACAAATGGGATGTTTCTTGGTCTTTATACCGATTTTGTTTTTATGATGTAACTGAACTTTAAACTCGAGAATAATGAAAATCACATATTACATTAGTTGCTTTCTTTTGCTTACCGGCCATTTATCCCTGGCCCAAAAAATAACATCCATTGATGTCGATCATTTTGAAAAAGTCATTATAAGCCCCTATATCCAGGTAGATTTGGTGGAGGGGAATGAGGAGTCCGTTGCCATTGAAAGCGCCGTGGACGAAGACAAATTAAACATTGAGGTCTCAGGGCGTACGTTGTGGGTTTACCTCGATGATGCCAAGCATGTACCCGGACAGGAAAAGGTGAAAAAGGGAAACTATACCATGAAAAAGGATATTTATAACCATACCATGGCCCATGTGACCATTACATACAAAACTTTAAAAACCCTATCAGTACGGGGAGAGGAGACCATTCGTCTCAAAAGTGCGATTGAACAGGACAATTTCACCCTTCGTATTTATGGAGAATCCCAAGTATACCTGCCCTCAGTGGCCTTGGAAGAACTTAAGGTCACCATATATGGGGAAAGTTACCTAGAGGGTGGCGGGGGACATGTAGATTATCAAAAACTTACCACCTATGGGGAAAGTAAGGTCAACACCTTGGCCATTGAAAATGACCGCACTAAAATCATCGCCTATGGGGAAAGTGATATACGGGTGCGTGTTTCCAATCGGTTGCGGGTCACTTGCTATGGAGAGACCCATGTAACGTATGAAGGAAGCCCAACCGTGGATAGGGGTGTTGTCATTGGGGAATCTACCATACGAAAGATAGGATAATTAATTATCCACGCACGGATTAAAGGATGACGTGCGTCATGTAATTCTTAGGTCAGGCAGTGTACTTTTGGGACGCTATCCTTTTGGAGACATGGACCTAAACACACATACACTGCCTTTCTCTGTACCGCTTACCGCATAGTTGATGTACGATTGGAGGGAGCCCGTTAAAACATGTGGATATTGGCATGACGGCCATGAATAGTTTTGACAAGTCATATCATGACCACCTCAATTACATTGGCCAACCAAGCGGGATTCAATCGGGTGTCCATTAATGAACCGGGAAGAAATTTCTCGATTTTTGGACAATATTGATTCTAAAATGGGATGGATTGATAGGCACTTTATTGGGCCCTACTTTTTTTGACAAAAGCCTTGTCAGTTCCTGATTTAGCAGTATATTTGCACCCGCCTTTATAATCCGTGGAAAAGGGTTATGTAGGTGGGTGTGGCTTTCGGGCCCGGAACAGAAAAATAAAATCGAATTTATGTACGCAATTGTAGAGATGGCAGGGCAGCAATTTAAAGTTGCAAAAGACCAGAAAGTGTACGTTCACCGTTTACAGGAAGAAGAGGGCAAGAAAGTGTCCTTTCATAATGTACTTCTTTTGGATGACGGCAAGAATGTCACTGTTGGCGCCCCAGTCATAGACGGTGCCGCCGTTGAGGCGAAAATTGTAAGGCACCTAAAGGGCGATAAGGTAATCGTCTTTAAGAAGAAACGAAGAAAGGGATACCGGAAGAAAAACGGTCACAGGCAGTACCTTACTGAAGTTGTGGTCGAGGGTATTTTGGCCAAAGGAGCCAAAAAAGCCGCACCGGCCAAGGCAAAGGCTGAAAAACCGGCCCCAAAGAAAACAGAGGCTAAAGCAGCAGCTCCCAAGGTGGAAACCAAAAAAGCAGCTCCTAAAAAGGCTGCGCCTAAAAAAGCCGCTGGCAAGCCGGATGATTTGAAGAAGATCGAAGGTATTGGTCCTAAGATTGCAAAGACCTTGAACGATGCAGGTATTGTCACTTTTGCCCAGTTGGCGAAGACCGATGCCGCTAAAATTTCTGAGATCATTGCAGAAGTGCGCGGAAACCATGTGACCGATACATGGCCAAAACAAGCCCAACTGGCTGCCGATGGCAAGTGGGATGAGCTTAAGAAATGGCAAGATGAATTGGATGGCGGCAAAGCGTAAGGCGGTTCCGGTAAATCATTTATAAGATAAAACTTTAGAGATTATGGCACATAAAAAAGGTGTAGGTAGCTCAAAGAACGGTAGGGAATCAGAATCGAAACGCCTGGGCGTAAAGATTTTTGGTGGTCAAGCGGCCATTGCCGGTAATATCATTGTTAGGCAACGGGGCTCTAGGCACAATCCCGGAGAAAATGTATATATGGGAAAAGACCATACCTTGCATGCCAAGGTAGATGGTACGGTCAAATTTGAAAAAAAGGCCGGAGGGAAATCCTATGTTTCCATAGTGCCGTTTGAGGCATAAAAATAGTTCTTTTGAAAAAAAGCCCCGACCAAAATGGCCGGGGCTTTTTTTGTGCTGTTATGTTAGGGGATGATTAAAATTGAAACCGATACCCAAAATCTGGGAAGAATCCTATTTGGTTGACTTGGTCTACTTGATTGGTCAAACGATTGTACCGTTGCACAAAAATATTCTCGTTGGCCGTGACATTTTGAAGGTCACAGTAAAATTGATGGGAGTGCTTCTTATAGTGTCCATTTATTTTAATTCCAAACTTTACATCCCACCTAAAGTATGCATCGTATTGTTGGCTAAAAGCCAAGTTTTCCTGCCTGATCTCAAAACCGACTTGTTGGGAGGCCTCTAAATCCACCGGGGTAAAATAGCGTCCACCGGATGTTGTTACCCTTGTGTCAAAGAACAATACATTTTTTCCCGACACACCTATTTTAAATTCCCTACCGGTCAGAAAATTTACAACATAGCCATTGTTAAAGGGAGTGTTCCTTTCCAAACCGTCACTACCCTCATATTTGCTTTCAAAAAGTGATCCTGTCAACAACCCGTAATAGCCATCCCCAAAGAACTTCTCAAGTGTAAACTCTATCCCCTGGTTGAAGCC
>JBFOLQ010000362.1:0-4971 GCA_040830145.1 Flavobacteriaceae bacterium
CCTGAGGTGGGATAGTTGCCTGTAAAGTACCAGTCACCCAGATTTTTAGGACAGGCCTCATGAAGTTTTTCTATGTTTTGGTAGATAATTTGAACTTCGGCATTGAGCTTTTCAGGAGACAATAGCTGACCTATTTTTTCAGATATCTCGTCATTTGTGAAGGGATCATAGAACCTTTTGACATGATTGACAGAGTCAGCGTCCGGAAGGTTCTTCTGTTGTAGGCAATCTTGGTAGATTTCTTCTATGATATGCATACTGCCCCTTTCTTGGTGGAGCGTCAAGGCGGCCCTAAAGGCCACAAAATCCTCGAGTTTGGCCATATCAATCCCATAACAATCAGGATAGCGGATTTGGGGTGCAGATGATACTACAATGATTTTCTTGGGGGAAAGCCGGTCCAGAATGCCCAAGATGCTTTTTTTGAGGGTTGTTCCACGCACAATACTGTCATCAATAATGACTAAGTTATCACCTTCCTTTACTGAACCATATGATATATCGTAAACATGGGCCACTAAATCATCCCGGCCGTTATCCTGGGCGATAAAAGTACGGAGCTTGGCATCTTTGATGGCTACCTTTTCAATACGGGGGCGCACACCCAGTATCTCATGAAGCTCTTCACTGGTAATCTTGTTTCCTATGGAAAGTATTTGCTCTTCCTTCTTTTTGTTGAGATAGTTCTGGGCAGCAATGACCATTCCATAGAATGAGGTTTCTGCCGTGTTGGGGATGTAAGAGAAAACGGTATTTCTCAAATCGCCATCAATGGCTTTCAAAATCTGGGGAAAGACAAGCCTTCCCAAAGCTTTTCGTTCTTGATAGATTTCTTGGTCACTTCCCCTGGAAAAATAAATGCGCTCAAAGAAGCAGGCCAAACGTTGGGTAGGCTCCAAGATTTTCTTGAAGGAAACATCCCCATCCTTTTTTACAATAATGGCATGCCCAGGATCGAGTTCCTCAATCTCATCGAAGGGTACGTTAAATACAGTTTGAATGGCCGGGCGCTCAGAGGCCACCACCACAATTTCATCATCCTGATAGTGATAGGCCGGTCTTATCCCTGCTGGATCCCTAAGGACAAAGGCGTCCCCATGGCCCAAAAGCCCTGCCATGGCATAGCCGCCATCCCAGTTCTTGGCAGCACGCCTCAATATCTTGCCCACATTAAGGCGCTCGGCTATCAGGGGTGAGGCCTCTTGTTTATTGTGGCCTTCCTTTTTGATTTCCTTATAGAGCTTGGCCACGGCATCATCAAGAAAGTGCCCTATTTTCTCCATGACCGTTACGGTATCGGCCATTTCCTTTGGATGTTGCCCCAACTGTACGAGGTTATCGAACAGTTCATCCACATTGGTCATATTGAAGTTTCCGGCAACGATAAGATTTCGGTGCATCCAATTGTTCTGACGAAGAAAAGGGTGTACATTTTCAATACTGTTTTTACCATACGTCCCGTATCGTACGTGCCCTAGGAGTAATTCACCTATATAGGGGATATGTTTTTTTTGCAGCGCCACGTTTTCCACGTATTCGGGGTTTTCCTGTAATGCTCTGTTGATACGGTCATTGATTTGGGCAAAGATGTCCTGAATGGGCTGTTGTTGTACAGAACGTACCCTACTCATATAGCGTTGTCCGGGGGACATATCCATTTTTATACTGGCAAAACCTGCACCATCCTGCCCACGATTGTGCTGTTTTTCCATCATTAGGTACATTTTGTTCACACCGTAGAAAGCAGTACCATACTTTTCCTTATAGTATTCCAAGGGTTTTAAAAGACGAATGAGTGAAATACCGCATTCGTGTTTAATAGGGTCGCTCATTAGCTATAGGTAATTAAAAAAGCCCTATCAAGATAGGGCCTGTTTTTAGTCCGTTAGTTCAATGTCAAACTGTGTCAGTGCCTGAAACTGACTTAATCTTTTATACACATCTTCCCTGGTCAGATTGAGCATTCGCTCAGGACCAAAGCGCTCTACACAAAATGAGGCGAGGTTGGAACCATGCACCACGGCATTCTTTAGGCTGTTAAAGCCTGTACCTCCCGTCGCGGCCAAATACCCTGCAAATCCGCCTGCGAAAGTGTCTCCGGCCCCAGTGGGATCAAAGACCTCTTCCAATGGTAGGGCAGGGGCAAAGAAGACCTTGTCATTGTGAAAGAGTAGGGCCCCATGTTCCCCTTTTTTGATAACCACGTACTGTGGTCCCATTTGCTGTATTTTGACTGCAGCCCTAACCAAGGAATATTCTTGGGTAAGTTGACGGGCCTCCTCATCGTTTATGGTAATGACATCTATTTTTTTAAGCACTTCCTTCAGTTCGTCAAAAGTGTGGTCCATCCAATAGTTCATGGTATCCAGTATGATGAGCTGCGGTCGTTTTTCCATCTGGGAAATGACACTTAATTGAATAGTGGGGTGTAGGTTGCCCAACATCACCACATCAGAATCCAAGTATCCTTCAGGAACTTTGGGGTCAAAATCGGCCAAGGTGTTCAGTTCCGTGGTAATGGTATCCCTTACATTGAGGTCATTTCGGTATTTGCCCTTCCAAAAGAAGGTCTTGCCCCCTGGTACAATTTCTACCCCGTCAAGGTCAATGTTCCGATCTGTTAAAAGATTGAGATAGTCTTGTGGCATGTCGTCCCCCACCACGGAGACAATGGCAGCATCAACATCAAACTGTGCAGCTGCAAGGCCAATAAAGGTGGCCGCCCCTCCTAAAATCTTGTCTGTTTTCCCGAAAGGGGTTTCAATGGCATCAAAGGCAATGGTGCCCACGATCAATAACTTTCCCATGCGAAAATTTGGTGCAAATATACGCTTTTAAGTTGCTTGGATCGTTAGTCGACGCTTCCACATTTTAGATGTTCGAATTTGTTGGTTTTTTGGGATTGGGGAGGGATTTATTTCCTTCCAAAATCGGCAGGAATTTCCCCCCAAGCCTTGGTTTCCCATTTCACGACGGGAGTGTTGTAATTGTTTTTGTGCAACCAATCTTCCGCCCGTTTGATCAAGTCAAAAAGCTTTTTGTTATTTGCGGAAGGCGCTAGTTGGGTATTGCATTTTTTTTTCCTGACCCATCCCATGGCCGTTCGGGAATCAGTATAAATAATACGATTGCTGTTGCGTTCCTTCAAAAAAGCAAGGCCGTGTACAATGGCCAAAAATTCCCCAATATTATTGGTGCCCTCCTTAAAGGGACCTTGCTTAAAGAGCCGCTTTCCCGTTTTAGTATCCACACCTTGGTACTCCATCCTTCCGGGATTTCCGCTGGAGGCCGCATCCACTGAGATTGAATAGTGGTTGGGTGTACCTATTTTAACCAATTGTTCAGGGGTCAGTTCTGAGGCACCTTTTTTTTGGCCTCGGTACTCGGCATAATTGCCATCAAAGGCCTTTAGGGCTTCCGCTTTGGTCAAAAAAGCCTTGTATTGTGCCCCCTTTACCCCGGAAATCTGTTTTTTACAGGCTTCCCACGAATCGTATACCCCTGGTCGCTTTCCTTTCCAAACTGTATAAAACTTTTGCTTCTTGCCCATTAGTCGAAAAGGAGTTTTTCAATGACTTTGGGAAAATGCGCGAATTCTAACTGATGTACCTTTTGGGCAATCATATCAACCCCGTCATGTGGTGAAATAGCCGTCTTTGCCTGAAAAATAATGCCCCCCTCATCATAATGCTCATTAACGTAATGGATGGTAATGCCTGTTTCGGTCTCTCCATTGTCCTTCACTGCTTGGTGCACGTGGTGCCCATACATACCCTTGCCACCGTATTTTGGTAAAAGTGAGGGGTGGATGTTTATAATACGGTTGGGGAAGGCCTTGATAAGTTTTTCAGGGATTTTCCATAGGAATCCCGCCAAAACAATCAAATCTGGGTTGGCCTGGTCTAAGATGTCCAAAATGGTTCTGGAGGTATAAAAGGCAGTACGATTAAAACATAATGAGCTAATTTTTAATCGATTGCACCGGTCAAGAACTTTGGCATCCCTTTTGTTGGTCAGCACCATGACAACGGTGACGTTCGGCATTTTGTCAAAATGGTTTACAATGTTTTCCACATTGGATCCAGAACCGGAAGCTAAAAGTACGATACGTTTCATCTGAAAAGGAATTTTAAGGCCATTTGGCGGTCAGATGCAAACCTGCTTACCATTACACTTTCCAATAAGGATATTGGGACCATTCCTGTAATTTGTTGGGCTTGCCAAAAAATGGAGTATCAATTTTCGGCAAAAGTAGTATACTTGGCGCAAATTGCTTAAATTACCTTACATTTTACCGATGAAAGGTGTATTTAACCCAAAGTTTTATATTTTTGCCATCAATTTAAATTTTTAAAACCAAGAAAATTATGTCAGACATTGCATCACGAGTTAAAGCTATCATAGTTGATAAACTAGGTGTTGATGAGAACGAGGTTGTATCTGAGGCTAGCTTTACAAACGACTTGGGGGCTGATTCTTTGGATACGGTCGAGTTGATCATGGAATTCGAAAAAGAATTTGACATTCAAATCCCTGACGATCAGGCTGAAAATATTGCAACGGTCGGCCAAGCCATAAGCTATATTGAAGAAGCGAAATAAAATCTATATTTAAAATAAGTTTAAAATTATCCATGTGGCAATCACGTCGCGTGGATAATTTTTTTTAATTTCACTCGGCTTAGAAACGCACATAAATTTCGGTTATGCAGTTAAAGCGAGTAGTGGTTACCGGTTTGGGGGCGCTTACCCCCATTGGTAACGGTATTCAAGCGTATTGGGAAGGTTTGGTGAACGGGAAGAGCGGCGCTGCTCCCGTTACATATTATGATGCTGAAAATGTCAAGGTTAAGTTTGCCTGTGAGCTGAAAGGATATGCCCCCCTTGCCTATTTTGATAGGCAGGAAGCCCGCAAACTGGATCGTTTTGCGCAGTCTGCCCTGGTTTCGTCTGATGCGGCCATTGTAGTGGC
>JBFOLQ010000363.1:0-4916 GCA_040830145.1 Flavobacteriaceae bacterium
AGCCAGTATCAAAAATTATGAATCCCCCGGACAATTTTCAAATGGAAAACAATACCAATATGTCCAACAGAACAGAAATTTCAGGCCCACACTCTATGAATTTAGGCACATTGAGGATGAGACCGCATTTATAAGAAAGGCATTTCAGCCAAGGTCTGAAAGCAGCGTTACCTACTCAAAGGTCAGGGAATTTCAAATTGACCAAGATGGAGAAAGTGAAGGCTATGTTGAACATACGTTCTACGGTGGACAGGCGGCATTGAAACCCAACAACACCTATCCCCATGAGAACAATTATTTCCCAAGTGTCAAAGGGGGGAAGCTCAAGAACAGTACAATCGTAAATAGTGATAATGAAAAGGTTCAAAGTACCGAGCATGAATTTTTCGAGACCTATGACCGGCCCATAAAAGTAAAGGGAATGACCGTATTCAATGATGATGAATTTTTGGGCGACTATATTTATATCAAAGATAATTTTGATGGTACTTATGGCTATGACCATGTCACCCCCATTGAATGTAGTGGGGCATCTTTGATCATTGACGCTCGGGGAATTGCAGGGTCCGGGGGTGCTTTTTGTGCCCCTTTGACCTGCGTTACCGACTTCACGGATTGCTACCCTCCCTATGTAGGGGCCATTTTTGACGAAAACGGGGGCCTTACCATGAAAAGTACTTTTATAAATGGGGCTTATGGGGGTATTTCGGTCAAAAGGGACACCACTTTTCTAAAGGATGCCTTAGAAGTAATGCCCTTGGTCACGGTTGCCGAGACCAAATATGAGATTGACAGTGGCCATTATTTCCCAGTGGAGACCAAGATGGTCGACAGTAAGGGGGGCATCTATAGGACCACAAATGAATTTCCCGACGGTTCAAATACGGCCCACAATGATTTCTATGCAAGGAACAGGTTAAATGAGATCATTTCCTCCAAGACCGAAAAAGTGGATGAAAATGGCAACGTACTTGAGTTCATCTCGGCCAGTAAGCGTGATTATTACGTTTCAAACAGTGTCATTTTACCCTCTAAAGTATATAGCAGCAAAGTGGGCAATGGAGCCTCGGATTACGAGCAGCGGGCCGCATTCACGTATTATGCCAATGGCAATGTCAGGGAATCAAGGCCAACGGATGGGATGACCACGACCTATTTATGGGGGTATGGTGATATGTACCCCATTGCAAAAATAGACAATGCCACGGCAGCACAGGTGACCACGGCCACCACCGGCCTCGATGGGGCCTATGACACCCTGGCCGAGATAGAGGCCCTGGCCGATGCAGACGATGACCGTACCCAAGGGTACAGCGGAAAAGAAGGAACCCTTAGACAGGCCCTGGACGCCCTACGTGCAGCCCTCCCGGACGGTGCCCTGATGACCGGCTATACCTACGATCCCTTGATCGGGGTAACCAGTATCACCGACCCCAAGGGATACACCACCTACTACCAGTATGACGGCTTCAACCGTCTGGAGGCCATCAAGGATGCCGAGGGCAACCTAGTGGAGGACTACGAGTACCATTACAAGAACCAACAACCGACACAATGAAGACCCAACTGATATTTCCCATACTGCTGTGCGGTGCCCTGGCACTGGCACAGACACCGGGGACCATTACCAAGCCCGAGAGCGGACAGACGAGCTATACCATTGACAATGGGGAGAGCGACCTTTTGGAGGCCACCTCCCTGATAGACCTAAAGGCCGGTGTCCATATCAAGGCCGGGGCCGATTTTACCGCCCGGATAGTGGACCCAGGGGCCGAGGTGCCCCTGGACTATACCAGCTACTCACTGAACGACCGCAACTATGTGCGCACCCGTACCTACCAGGCCCCCATGGCCAGCTTTGCCCCGGTACATGAACGGGACGTACTGGAATCCGTGACCTATTTTGACGGTCTGGGAAGGCCGGGGCAACAGGTGGGCATAAAGATGTCCGGGCTATTGTCCAACGATGTGCCAAGGGACCTGGTGACCCATATCGGGTACGATTCATTCGGACGGATGCACCGGGACTGGCTGCCCGCCCCCGCATCGGGCAATGATGCCGTGGGGAGCTTTAGGGCCACCGCCGACAGTTACACAAGGGGATGGTACAAGACGAATTACGGGACTGATTTCCCCACCATGACCGTCAGCACGGCCAATGCCTATTCCGAAAAGGAATTTGAGGCCTCGCCCCTGAACCGGGTGTTGAAACAGGCCGCTCCAGGGGAAGCCTGGAAGATGGGCGGGGGCCATGAAATAGGGTTTGCCCATGGGGCCAACACCCATGACACGGGCAACGTGGCCAAACCGGAAAATGACAATGTACGCCTCTTTGAGGTGACCACCAGTTTTACGGACAACACCTATGTGCCCACCCTACAGAATGCCACTTCCACGACCTTACAATACTACGGGCCGGGGGAACTGTACAAGACCGTTACCCGGGATGAGAACCATGCTTCGACTGGGAAACTGCACACCACAGAGGAATTTGTGGACAAACAGGGCCGTACCGTGCTCAAAAGGACCTATGCCGATGTGACCAATGGTGACGGGTCGGTGAGCGAAGCCGAACCGCACGACACCTATTACGTCCATGACAGCTATGGAAAGTTGACCTATGTCATCCCACCCAAAGTGGACACCTCGGACGGGGTCAGTGCCTCGGAGCTAGCGAACCTCTGTTACCAATATACCTATGACCACCGCAACCGTTTGGTCATCAAAAAACAACCAGGTAAAGGGGAGCAACATATCGTCTATGACAAACTGGACCGGCCCATCATGGCCCAGGATGCCAACCTACGTACAGACGGTATGTGGCTCTTTACCCGCTATGATGCCCATGGAAGGGTGGCCTATACGGGAAAAATCGCCTCCACGGACGATAGGGCACACCACCAGGAAGGGACCGATGGAACCACAGGGGACCTATGGGCGTCCCCAAGTGCCACGGTCAACACCGTGGGCGATACGCAGGTATACTATACCGATTCCGGTTATCCCCAACCGGCGAACACGGACGTTCTTTATACGGTCAATTATTACGACCGTTATGTGGATATGGACGGTATCGCCCTACCCACGGGCAAGGTATTGGACCAGGATCTGATTACCAATGTGGCCGGACTGCCCACGGTGGCCAAGACAAAGGTTCTGGGGACCAGTGGTTGGACCACTGTGGTCAAGGGCTATGACAAAAAGGGAAGGGCCATATGGAACGCCTCAAAAAATACGTATCTTGCCACTATGGACGTGGTCAGCACCCAATTGGACTTTGGCGGCAAGGCCCTCAAGATGGTCAGTTCCCATACCAAGGGGACCAATACGCCCATTGTGGTCACCGATGTCTTCGACCATGACCATGCGGGCCGATTGCTCAAGCACCGCCAGAGGATAGGGGACGGCCCCATGGAGATGTTGGCCCGTAACACCTATGATGGCCTTGGGAAATTGGTTGAAAAGAAGGTGGGGAACAGTGCCCAGAACCCTTTGCAAGTTCTGAATTTTGGATATAATACACGCGGGTGGTTGAAAGCAATCAACGACCCCGCACAGTTGCAGAAACCGAACGAACCAAAGGACCTCTTTGCCTTTGGCATCAACTACAACACGGTCACTGAGAATGCCTCACGGGCAAGTGCGCTCTACAATGGCAATATCAGTGAAACTTTTTGGAAAACGGCCAATGACGATACCAAAAGGTCCTACTCCTACCAATATGATGCGCTCAATAGGTTGACCGCCGGATATGCAAGTTCTGGGAACTATAACTTGTTGGATGTTTCGTATGACAAGATGGGAAATATCATGTCACTCAATAGAAAAGGCCATATCGTGGACATGCCGGACATTGATGTTGCAACGGACTTTGGGGACATTGACAAGTTGGTATATCACTATGATAACGGAAATAAACTCTTGAAGGTCGTTGACAATGGCAACGATGTTTACGGCTTCAGGGATGGCACCAATACCAATGATGACTTTGAATATGACATCAACGGTAATCTCATAATCGACCGTAACAAAGGAATAACTGGGGTCAGTTATAACCATTTGAACTTGCCCGTACAGGTCGATTTTGGGGACGACAACATTAAATATGTCTATGATGCCAAGGGGGTAAAGTTGAAAAGGACGGCCAGTACGGGTACTGAGACGATATACGCGGAGGGCTTTGTATATGAAGGAAGCCTTGGAAACGCACAATTACAGTTCTTCGGTCAGCCTGAAGGTTATATTGCCCCAGAGGGAGATGGGTGGCGTTACGTCTACCAACATAAGGACCATTTGGGGAATATCCGCTTATCGTATACGGAAGATCCCAACGGCGGTCTGGAGATTGTGGAGGAAAGCAATTACTACCCCTTCGGAGCGAAAATGCGAGGGTTCAACGGTGGAACATCTGCCCTTGGGAACGATGTTGCCCAACGTTGGAAGTTCGGGGGCAAAGAGTATGACCAGACCTTTGATATAAATACCTATGACTTTGGGGCAAGGAACTATGATCCTTACTTAGGACGATGGATGAACATTGACCCATTGGCGGAGCAGATGCGGAGGCACAGTCCATACAACTATGCTTTTGATAACCCCATATACTTTATTGACCCCGATGGAATGATGGCTTTTGGAAGTATTGATCCTCCTGAATGGCTTAAACGAGCCGCTCGAAAAACAAGCTCCCTTATCAAAAATACTTCGGCCAAACTAGTTAAATATTTAGATGATAAGAGATTTGAAACAACCGTACATCTTATTACTACTACTGTTGATGCTTCAGGAAATATTATTGAAAATGCTGCGGAGTGTAACATTGAGTTTGAATCATTCGTTAAATTAAGCTTTGGCGCAAGAGGTACAGCATCATTTAAAGGACTTGCGGGAGTTTACGTTAATGCAGGGTCAGTAGA
>JBFOLQ010000364.1:0-3133 GCA_040830145.1 Flavobacteriaceae bacterium
AATAACCCGAACAATGTGGTAATCTCCCTAAAAGGGTTAAGGCCTGTCATCAAAAAAACGATGATCAAGGAACAGATTACCAAGACTGATAACCAAAAAAAACGGAGCCCTATTTTTTGCAGGACCCAACTTTGAACACCTATGGGTTGTGATGCCAGTAGGCGAAGGGTGCCACTTTCCCTTTCTGCTGAAAGTACATTGTAGGAAAAAGCAATGATCAGTAAGGGCAATAGATAAACAATCACAAATGCCAAATCAAAACTACCAAAAAGCAGTTGTACCGGACTTGACATTTCAGCAAAGTTAAGCGCAAAGTCATCCCCAGATACCTTTGGTTTCACATAGTGGGTAAATAAATCACCCTGACCCGTGGCCACAAAAGCCATGGGTTGGGGATCCATAGCGACCACTCTGGGGTAGTAATTGCCTACGGCCATGGGATTGTTGGGAACGGTCCAACGGGGTACGCTTACTTTCATGCCTCGCTCCACCGAGTCCAGTAACATCAACATCATGTCGTCTTTCCCTTTTACGTCACGATGGGCAGCGGCAATATCCTCTGTACGCTTTTCCACCTTCTGTAGCCCGTTATAGGTAGAAAATCCAAACAGAAGCAAAAGAACGATGCTTAACAGTTGTATCCATCTATTTCGCAATAGTAGCTTCCATTCGTAGTTAAAATTGTATGATAACATGCTTAAATCTTTTTGATTGATAGTAGTAAACATCCGAAAGAGGTTAAAAACCATATACCTAAAATCAATAGGTTTGATGCGTTTCGGGAGAGGACTGAATGCAACGCTGGTGGAGTGTATTTAAAGGCCGGCAAATTCTGCCAGAAACTGGCATCCGCTTGATACCTCCAATTACCGTATGTTGAATTGTAGGCAAAATTGTCATTTAAAAACTTTTGGGTAGCTATCCGATATGTTTCCGCTGCATCGGCAAAATCCCAATGCGTGGCATAATCGGTATGCGCTATTGACATACTCAAAAAACGCGTAGGTAGAAAGGGAGATATAATGGCTAAATTTTTATAAACATTGGATTGGTGCTTGTACTGTTCCTTAAGGTGGTTGTAATGCTTAAAATACACTTCAGCCTCATGTTCCTCGCCTTTCTGCATGCGGTACCCATCAAAATTGAAGGGTAATTGATGAAGACTGTCCACACCATATTCCTCCAATACCTCTTGTTCCAGTAGCTTGGCTTCCTTGCTCCATGGATTATGTCCGTCCAACCCCTCTTTTTTATCCTTCAAAACGTTGGCAGCAAATTCTTGCCTGGTTGGATAGGGGTATTTCCGATCAGCAATATTGCTCGCGGCTTTGGGTGCTGCCAAACAGGCTATAATCCAAACACAAAGCATGATGACGAGGGAAATCCCTGATTTTTTTGATAGTGCCGAGACTAGTAAAACTATGTTCGCGAAAACAATGTAATACACCATAAAGACTAAGAACATCATAGAAAGCGCGCCCCAGTTAAAGATTCCAAAGTCTTTTAGGTTGCTTAGCAAAACACCGGCAATGGCGAATAGTAGTACAGTGATGCCGAAAATGGGCAGTAAAAGGGCCATCCATTTACCCAACATCCACTTCCAATTTGAGATTCCCTGACTTTTGAGTAAGGTTAGGGTTCCCATTTCCCGTTCTTTGGTAAAACTATTGTATCCCAATAGAATAATAAGCAGTGGAATGATGAAAAGGAGTATGAAATCTGGGGTCAAATCCCCAAAACGTGCGAGACCAGTTTGATCGGCGGCAGCACTAAATTGGGCCTCGTTGCGATTATGTGCTTCCAAAAAAATAGAGGTCCCAGCGTATTTGTCAACGCCTTGATCTACCAAGGATAGGGGTTGTTTGGGTTTAAAGGCATAGGTGCCGTAGTGTGCAGCGGAATGCGGGTTCTTCTCACCTTGATTGTCCCATAGCCCCCGCTCTATTTGGGTAGCTTTTTCATACTGTTCATTCACTTTTTTATATTGCTTGGCACTGACCCAAACGGCTACGGCCAATAAAAGGAATACAATCACAAAGGCAATGCGTACACGCCCATCGCGGAGCAATTCTTTGGTTTCCTTTAAAAACGTCTTTGAGATCATGACATTAGCTCTTTATATTCCATTGTGTTAAGGTAGGCTTGTTCCAATTCTTGGAGTGTGACATCGGCCGCTATCAATTGTTGTTTCAATTGGCCATCTTTCATAATGCCAATATGGGTGGCGACATCCTTGGCTCGAAACAAGTCGTGTGTGGCCATTAAAATGGCGACTCCCTTTGTCCGTAATTTTTGCAATAGCAATCCAAATTCGTTACTTGCCTTGGGGTCAAGTCCTGAAGTGGGCTCATCCAAGAGAAGCACTTTTGCATCTTTGGCCAGTGCAATGGCGATACCTACTTTTTGCCGCATGCCCTTCGAAAAAGAGGAGATGCGTTTCTCAAAGGCATCCGATTGTAATCCGGCTTCCTCGAGAAACCCTTTGCGTTCTTCCCTTGAGAGCTTTTTGCCAGCAATTCCCGAAAAGTATTCAAGGTTTTCCATGGCCGATAGACTCGGATACAACATTAGATTTTCAGGGATGTACGCTAAAAATCGTTTTGTTGCCTTTACGTTATCGTGTACGTTCAACTGATTGATGAAGGCTGTGCCCGAACTGGGTTCGATAAAGCCCAACAACAGATTGATGGTGGTGGTTTTTCCAGCACCATTGGCACCCAATAAGCAATAAATATCACCTGCCTTTATATTGAGGTTCAATTGGTCAAGTGCCTTTTGGTCACCGTATTTTTTTGAAAGATTGTTAGTTATGATCATCGGTACATAATTGAAATGAAAGAATAAGGCTTGGTATTCCAGATAAAGGTGCAAGGTCTGTGAAAAGCAATGTCAGTAAGCTCAATGTCCCAAGCTCCCCATTTCAATTAAAAAGGGAGTGCAAATTCAAAAACACCTTAAAAAGAAAAACCTTAAAGGGGGATTTAATTTTTAGGACACCAATTAAAGGGATAAAGAAAGGGGGGGGGTCTGGAGAATAAATCGGTCTTCAGGCGACCGGTAACAATTTGTAGGTCAAACAAAAAGGCTTTCGTTTGAACAGTGGTAAATGTGGATTTTCCTTGAACCGCGTCCA
>JBFOLQ010000365.1:0-8386 GCA_040830145.1 Flavobacteriaceae bacterium
GGATTGAATATGGATTATGACGTGGCTATGGCCAAATTGAGCTTGGCCGGGATTGCCATGCAAAAGCGTAGAAAACGGGAGGCCACTACTCTATTGAATGAGGCAAAAAAGTTGGACAAGAACAATATGCTTACCGACCAAATCAAGATGATGCAGCAGCAGATGAAGCGGATTTAACGCAAAATGGTGCTGCCCAATATCCCTAGGTAGTTACCCTTCTATTTCCCTACCCTATAATACCCCTTATTGGGAATCTCAATGGTGTACTTCTTTCGTGAAGCATTGTTTAAATGAGGTTCCCGAAGCCACGGATTGTGCCGTTTCAATATCTTGTAGTTGATTTCGTATTGTTTTGCAAAATCGGCAAAATCGGCCACAGGCACATCAATTTCCACTTTGAACGTAGGTACTTGCTCGTACAGATCGTCCTTTTCAATATCAAAACCATATTTCCCTGGTTGGGACAAGATTTCCTTTATGGCCATTATGCGAAAGATATAACGCCCTGTCTCTTCCCCCAATAGCAAATCATAATAGGTGTCGGCCTTTTGAATGTTCCGGTATTTATCGATGTTTCCCGTACCGGTATTATAGGCAGCGGCCGCAAGTGTCCAGCTGCCATATTTTTTCTTATAGGTATTTAAGTATTTACAAGCTACCTCAGTGGCCTTGGCTACGTGGTAGCGCTCATCCACATTTTTGTTGATTTCCAGTCCATACTGCCTTCCTGTCGCGGGCATAATCTGCCAAAAGCCCGTGGCTCCCTTGGGAGATACCACGTTCTGTAGCCCGCTTTCGGCCACTGCCAAATACTTAAAGTCATCGGGAACACCATTTTTAAAAAGAATGGGTTCAATAATGGGAAAATATTTATGGGCCCGTTTCATAAGCAATAGGGCATTGGATTGCCAGTACGTATTCACCAAAAATTCACGATCAATGCGTTCCATTACCTCGGGGTCGTCCTGGGGAACCGGTTCCCCCGCAAAATTGAGATCCTCGGGAATCTCAATGGCCGAAATCACATAGTGTTCAGAGACATTCTTTTCTGGGTCAGTGGTCACATCAACCTCCGCCACATCATTATTTTGCATGGCAAAGACCAAGGTACTTACCACAAAGAGTACTCCGAGGGCCATGAGGATATTTTTAAGGAACTTCATAGGTATGGGTTTAACATCAAATGTATATATATAACGTCATTATTTCAAAATAATATCCGGTAAGTGCTCATTGAACCATTTGGCGCGGTGTATTACCATGGCGTGGGTACCGTTTTTGACAGGGATACAGTCTTGTATGTTGGTAATGGGAAACACGGCGTCTCTTTCACCCTGAATATGCACCAAATTGTCAGGATAGGTTGTGGCATCCCACTGTACGATCTTGTCCAGGGCCCAGTCAATGTATCCCTTATCACTTACGGACAAATATTCCCGGTACAGGTCCAAACGTTTGTTGACCGTTTCCCCAAATGCATACTTTGCCATCAATTCCACATTGGCCACCAAAGCCGTGGGCAATAATTTATGGGCTTTGGTATACCGGGCAAAATGCATGCGCTTGGGCAGTTCGCTCCTCAGTTTAACACTTGACACCACGATAACTTTACGGGCCTGTATGTGCTTGGCCATTTCCTGTACCATCATCCCACCAAAGGAAACCCCAACCAGTACGGGGTTGGCATGTGATATTTCCTCATTCAACCGCTGTGCATATGCTTGCATGGTCATTCCCTTCTCCGGTACAAACCACTTCAACCAATGTGATTCAAAAATGTCCTGTGGTAAATGTATGTGCTTGAATATGGACGGGTTGGCCGCCATGCCCGGCATAAAGTACACGTGCACCTTTTCTTTTAACATCTTGTAAATTTGATATTTACTAGGATTTTCATGTTTTTTTGCTTACTTTTACCCCACCTTTGGGGATTCTGTACCCCTTTGGGAATTTCAAGCAAATTTAAGAGAAATTACGAGTGGGAACATCGTAATTTTTTTGTCTGGGCCGAACATTAAAATCACACTATATGAATGAAGTAGCAATCAAGGACAATAGTTTCCTCCGCCAATTTGAGACCAGGGTGGATGGCCACTTGGCCAAGATCGAGTACTCATCCCAGGAACGAAAGGTATTTTTGACCAAGTTGGTCATTCCTGAGGCGATTAATAAAGAAGGTTTCAAGGAATCGTTCATAAAATCGGTGCTCCACCATATCCAGGACCAAAACCAACGTGTTGTCCCAACGAGTCCTCAGATAGCAGGATTCCTGCGAAAGAACAGACAGTATAAGGAGATGCTGCCCGTAGGCATCCGAATCTAACAATATGACCAACCTCTCGACCGAGAGGTTTTTTTATGCCTTTATCGTTTCCTCCACAAACGAAAACCGAACCAGACCATCAGCATCAATCCCCTGCAATTGGACCCTATGTAAGGTATTTACCAAATGGGGATTCCATGGCGCCTTTACCTTAACGTAGTTTTCCGTAAAACCATGAATATAGCCCTGCTTATTCTCGGCTTCAAACAACACCGTCCGCACGCTGCCCAATTGGCTTTCATAAAAAGCCCTTCGTTTTTTGGCCGATAGCCCCCTGAGCATTTTACTGCGCTTGCCACGTACATTCTTGGGCACTTTCCCTTCCATGTTGGCCGCCAGGGTATTGTCCCGCTCTGAATACGTGAATACATGTAGGTAGGAAATGTCCAATTCGTTCAAGAAATGATAGGTTTCCAAAAAATCGGCATCGGTTTCCCCAGGAAACCCTACAATCACATCTACCCCAACACAGGCATGAGGCATTACCTCCTTGATCTTGCGCACCCGATCTACATACAAACTGGACAGGTACCTTCGGCGCATTGCCTTCAATATTTTATCACTACCACTCTGTAAAGGGATGTGAAAATGGGGTACAAAACTCTGGCTTTGGGCCACAAAATCAATAACCTCATTTTTCAAAAGGTTGGGCTCTATGGATGATATGCGCAATCGATGGACCCCCACTACCCTATCCAAGGCTTGTACCAAATCAAAAAAAGTATGTGCGTGTTTTTTATTCCCAAATTCCCCCTTACCATAGTCCCCAATGTTCACACCGGTCAGTACAATCTCCTTAATGCCCCGTTCCGCAATCCCTCGGGCGTTCTTTACCACATTTTCCAAGGTGTCACTGCGTGAAATGCCCCTCGCCAAGGGAATGGTACAGTAGGTACATTTATAATCACAACCATCCTGCACCTTTAAAAAGGCCCTGGTACGATCCCCGATGGCATAACTGCCCACATAAAAATCGGCTTCCCCAATTTCACAGGAATGAATCTCTGCGGGTCCCTGATCCACTTTGGTTCCATTTGGGGCAAAGCGTCGAGGGTCCGAATGCAATATGTCATTGATATAGTCGGTTATCTTGAATTTTTCCGTGGCTCCCAACACCAAATCCACCCCATTTATGGCCGCCAATTCCTCTGGCTTCAACTGGGCGTAACAGCCCACAGCGGTGATAAAGGCGGTGGGATTGTTCTTCAAGGCCTGTTTTACGATACCCTTAAAGCGCTTATCGGCATTTTCCGTGACCGAACAGGTGTTAATGACATACATATCTGCCCACTGGGAAAAATCCACCCGTTCAAAGCCCTCATCCACAAAGCTTCTGGCAATAGTGGAGGTCTCCGAAAAATTGAGCTTACAGCCCAGGGTGTAAAAGGCGACTTTCTTTTGCATACGCCCCGTTTTTAGGGAGTGCAAAGATAATGATTCAGGATGAGTTGATTTTTCTGTACTCTGGGACATCCACTAGGGGTTATAGTCCCCCAATGTAAATGTATCCGGTCCTTCCTTCATAATCCAGTTCTGGAACAGTGATGATGTAATAATACGTTCCAGCGGGTATGTGTGTGGCCGTACCCATGGAGTTCTCCGGAGCCGTACCATCCCATGAATTGTCGTAATCATCACTTTGATATATGACAGTACCCCATCTGTTAAAGACTTTGAGCTGAAAGGTATATCCGCAGGCTTCCATGCCCTTTATCTCAAAATAGTCATTGATGCCGTCCCCATTCACCGTGATGGTTTTTGGCATCACCATCCGATCAAAATTGCAAGCATCATCGCGACAATCACCATTTACATCAATCGCAAAAATCACTGAGGTCACACAATTTTCGTGGGGCACTTCATAGTAGACCTGGTGCAATCCCGTTTGGGCATTTTGGGAATCATAGAAGGAACCGTCCAGGGTACCGTCCCCATCCAATAATTCAAAAGTACCCGAATCCGGAATACCCTCTGGTAAATGGGACAATAGGTCCACAGGGGCGTCATAGATACAGGACTCCGTTTCCACGGTGATGGGGTCTGGTTGGGTCACATAGATACGTTGTTCAAAAATCTCAACGGTACCACAAATATCCGTTACCGTCCAGGTCCTAATGACCCAATAGTCATGGCTTTCATCAATGTCTGATCGTTGTTCTTCAAAGTCAACCTCATATTCATGACATCCACCTGAAAATGTCAGTTGTGGTACAGGCGGAAGCATATCTCCACAAATAATCTCCACATCCTCTTCATAGTTCTCATTGGGCTGAATGGCCGCATCGTTGTCAATAATGTTCACTGTAGCATCCCCTTCCACAATATCAAGGGCCAAATGCGTGGACGAAATTGAGATTTGAAAGGACTCTGTTGGCTCTATAATGGTATCATCCAAAATAGGAATCACCAGGTCCACCGATGTACTATTGGCCGGTATGGTCACAGTGGTGGTCACTGTATAGTCTTCATCGGAAGCACTTATATTGGTAAAGGTAATTTCCAAGGTAATCTCTTCTGGGAACCCTTCTGACAATTCTATGGTCAGTACGGCATCCTCACCTTCAATGACCGAAATATCGTTGTCTCCTGAAATGGTCACCTCTATATAGTTACAGGTCTCCGC
Organism: Flavobacteriaceae bacterium; assembly: GCA_040830145.1. Lineage (GTDB taxonomy): Bacteria > Bacteroidota > Bacteroidia > Flavobacteriales > Flavobacteriaceae > JBFOLQ01. The sequence goes on from JBFOLQ010000365.1 coordinate 4,947, forward strand.
ATAAGTAGTATCATCTTGGGAGGTACCCATTCCAAAGGATATCCCATCAGGTACCCCGTGGGCGACCCCATTGGAAGCCGTATCAACGGGATGTAAAACCGTGTTGATACTACCATCCGCATTTAAATCCGGTATTCCATAAGGACTGTCCCTACTCTCCAGGGCATCAGGGCAACTGTCCCCATCACTGTCCAAATCCAGGGATTCCACCAAACCATCCCCATCAAGGTCTTGGCACTGTATCCCATGGGAAAACCGTATGCCATCTACGGCAAAGTCATTGCCACTAGCTCCTAAGGAAATATTGTACATCTCCAAGGTATAATCAGTCCCCGTAGGGGTAATGGGAAGACTCATTACATGCCATATATTACTTCCTGAAATAACTCCTGAACTTATGGAGGCCACAATGGCACCCCCATCATCCCGTAATCGCATCCCTACCTCAATTGGGAATGCACTTGCATTTAGGGTGGGGTTGGCCACTTGTACCTGGATGGTTTGGGCAATTCCTTGAGGAAGCTGTATGTCTTCAGATAGAAAAACTTCTTGAGTGGCGGCGGCACCGTTTACGGCCAAATAGGCATCATTGTCATGCCCGGTGTCTGCCCCGGCCAAATCTTCCCACTTTCCTGGAGTATGCCAACCAGAAGTATTACGACTTATGATGGCATATTGCCCCGATCCACTATTACTGGCTGCAAATGTGTAATTCCCGCCTGGGGGATTCTGTAGGTCTCGTGCAGTACCTGTAGCATCCCAACCAAAGGTGCCATAATTCTCAATATTGATGGCCTCGCATTCCTCGGTATCCCAAATACCATCATTGTCATCATCCAGATCACAATCATTGCCAATGCCATCATTGTCTGTATCCACAAACAATGAGCTTGCGGGGTTACAGCTATCACATTCCGTTCCTTGCTGAGAACTGTCCTGTACCGATCCGGCACCATTGCTAATACCCCCTGGCGCACCATAGGTAGCACTGTTTTCATCTGTATCCACTGGATGTACGGTGGTATTAATACTACCATCGGGATTAAGATCGGCAAGGGTAAAGGTACTGGATGTGGCTTCCAGCGCATCTGGACAGCCATCATTATCACTATCCGTGTCTAAATAATCCGGAATGCCATCCCCATCTGAATCCCGAGGATTGCAATAAACCACTTCTCCAAAACTAAACGCCACCAATCCCCTTCTTCCGTTGGAATCAGTAGCGCCACCATTGCCAAAAGCTGTATACTCAAATTGATAGGTTTGATAGTTACCGTTGTTACCAAAGGTAAAATCGTATGGCCTAAAAGTTCCTTCTACTGTTGACCGGGAATAATATCCCGACTTATAAGAGTTTCCACCTGAGGCCAAATTCCATTGGTTCGTAGCAGATAACGTACTACTCTGAAGAAAGAAGCTTGACGGCAAGCTGCCAATGTTCACCTTGTAGTTCCCCAGAATATCAAGCATACCAGACTCTATCCAGAACCGATATACAGCATCAATTGGACTCAAATTGGTTCCCGGCTCCCCAAAAAATATCTCAGCTTGGTTATTTGGTGGCAAGTCCGTGTAGAATGTTTGTTCATCAGGCACCAAGTTGAACTCTCCATCATCTATATAAACAGCATCCCAATTGTGAACCACATTGGTAGCTGTATTGTTGAAATCGGACACAAAAATGGGTACTGTAAATTCATCCCCTATTTGTGGCAAGGGAGAACCATCGGTCAGTTTAAAAACCAAATTCATGGTTCCGCCATTATTGCCCAATGTATTGGTATCAAAAGAGGCCTGAATATCCAGCGAATAGGTAGCTGTAGCATCACAGAACCCTTCATCTACATCCAAAATACCGTCGTTGTCCTGATCTTGATCACACGCATTGCCCACACCATCGCCATCATCATCTTGAAACAAAGTGCTATTGGGGTGGCATGCGTCATTACATTCTTCATCCTGCGTGGCCGTATCTTTTGAAGAACCCTCCCCTTGGCTTAATCCATTGTTTGGAATGCCCTCCGCATTGACACTTCCGATGTTAATCTTTCCAAATTGATCAATATCATCAAAGGTATAATCACCATCCCCTTCCAAGGCATCGGGACAGCCATCATTATCACTATCGTTATCAAATTGATTGGGAATCCCGTCGTCATCCGTATCAAGTTTTGAACAATTGGTCGCTATTCTCAGTTTTGAAATATTCTGACTAGGTGACGTATTGACAACCCTTATTATCAATTTGGTTATTTGCGTGGCGGTTACGCTCCACTGCGAATCCTCGGGTGCAATATTGCCCGCAGCATTGTCCGTAGCCGGGGAGAAATGTACTAAGTCAGTTCCATTTCCGGTAATATTAGCCAACTCATTTCCAGAATACTGGGTTGTTACCCCTCCTGTAACAGAGGGTACATCTGTGACTCCTGGATCGGCCACTGTTAAGCTCGGGTTTGTTCCTTCAGCCCTAATGCTATACGTCTCCCTAAATTCAAACGCTCCTCCCCTATCGGCCTGTGAAATTTTTATATCCACCGGAAATTCAAATGTCAGCTCATATTCTGACACTTCCGTGCTATTTTCAGTACTGAACCTAATATCACCTGTTGCCTTTCCTTTGGGAAAATCCGCAGAAGTAGCGGTATGGTTGGCTGAAGGTTCAAGATCAAATGTGGAAGAGCCCGCTACATTTCGTATCGGCTCTTGCTTTATTTCATCAGCTGTATCTAAGGTCACCAAATCAAGTGCCTCGAATTCACCACATATAATTTCGTCATCATCCAATATTCCATCATTATCATCGTCCGCATCGCAATCATCCCCAATGCCATCCCTGTCATTGTCTGAAAATAAGGTACTGGATGCATCGCAGCTATCGCATTCCGCGGCTTGTTGGCCGTTGTTCCGTGACGTTCCAATGGCATTGTCCGTACTTCCCGGCATCCCATCCCCATCCACGGGAAAGGCTGTAGTATCAATGCTTCCATCTCTATTCAAATCACTGTATAAGAAGGTACTTGATTCTCCCTCCAAAGCATCAGGACAACCATCACTATCGGAATCCAGGTCATGGTAATCAAGGGTGCCGTCATTGTCCGTATCCAAGCCCAAGGCCCCAGAAAACCTCAGCGTAAGGTCATCAAAAGCCCCAAAATCCTCCGTGGACGAACCGGCATCATAACCATGGGGATAGATCCTCAGCGTATAGATGGTGCCGCTCTTAAGGGCCACCCGATGTTCGTAGGGTATCAAAAAATAGAACAACCGCGTGGCACTGGAGGAATCGTCCGATATCGTGGGACTTATCTGTTTGGCAGGACTTTGGTAGATAAGGTCGGTCCCCTCATAGACCTCGGTGGTCAGGGCATAATTGTCCGCTTCGTCCGAAGTCTCCCATTCAATGTGCACACGGTCCAGGTACGGTTCCACCAGATTGTCCC
>JBFOLQ010000366.1:0-2886 GCA_040830145.1 Flavobacteriaceae bacterium
TTAGATATAGTATATCTGGATTTTCCTTTCGCAATTTTTTTATGATTCCCCGTATTTTCCCCAGTACACCGAAAAGCTTATTCATCTTGCCAGCAGTCTGATTATTTCTGGCGTAAATGGTCTCAAAGCACTCATACCCCATATCCCGCATGCCCCATAATTCATCCATGGCCAAATTGACATGGTTTTTCAACGGTATCCCAAAAAGAATCTTTCTCGCCATCAATCAATAAAACTTCGAGATTACGTGATCAATCTTATCGGCCCAGGTAAACCCCATGGCATATTGGTATGCATTTTTTCCGGCCTCCATTCTATAAGCTGTATCCGTACACATTCTTTCAATGGCTTTGGCAATATCTTGGGCCGTTCCCTCCTTGGTAGTGGGATTTACCTTAATCCCACAATTTTCAGGGACCATGGATACCATACCACTTATATTCAACACAATGACCGGTAGCCCATGTGCCATGGCCTCGATGACTTGATTTCCCGAGGTATCCCTTAAAGAGCAAAATACCATCACATCTGAATTTTTATAATGGGATTCCACTTTTGCGAAAGGCACTTGCCCCACCATATGGATCTTGGAACGGTCCAAGCCGTATTTGTCCATCCATTGATCCACAAATCTTTCTTGCTCTCCCCCACCCACCACAGTGAGTTGATAATCCAAATCATTCTTTAGATAAGAAAGGGCATGAAATGTAAGGTTAAGCCCCTTTCTTGGAAGCAATCTTCCCAACCATAAGATCCGTAATGTCTTTTTAGGGGGCTTCGGCACATATGACATATTTCGGTATTCATTTGGCAAAGCGGCATCCATCACCATATGACCCTTTTGATGGAAATCCTTTCCCATTTGTCCCAACATATCAAAAGTCTCCCTGTTTACGGTCAAAATAGAATCGGCCCTTGTCAATAGCCTTTTTAAATTTTTGCTATACCGAAGTAAATAATCAGAGACACACCTCCTCATTTTTTCAGTCCTCCAAGAATTGCCAAAATAATCCCTGAATATGGGCAATGCCATCTGTCCCCCACCGACGGGTCCGAATATCAATTTACAATCCGTCAATTTATACAGGCAACTTCCCTGTTGAAAGCTTCCATAGGTAACGTGATGGGCCACATCAAAACCCTCCCTTTCGTGTAGTTTCTTGGCAATATTGGCCGTTCTTTTTTTCCAAAGCCAGTAATGAAGGTAAATGGTCTTTGCTGAGGGATCGAGCCATTTTTCATCCAACCCAAATGGAAGTGGAACAAAGACAAAATGTAAATTGGGCATTTTCAATTCCATATGCCTTTCCTCGATTTCTTTTTTATCGGTCATATTGGTAAGGCACCATACGGCATACCCCCTTTGGGCCAGGCCTGTTGCCCAGCACCAACCGTTGTTTTCCTCTGAACCCCTAACAGGGGAACAAGCGTAGGCTGCCAACAGCACTTTTTTCATTCCCTTTGTATTACAATCCCCGGATTTCCCACAACAGTACTATTCCCTGGTACATTTTTAATGACTACGGCGCCACTACCAATCTTAACGTTGTCCTTTACCACTATACCCCCAATGATACATGCATTGCTCCCTACATCCACATTGTTCCCCAATATCGGCGATGCACTATAGGTGCCATCGGGCAACATCTTATTGCCAATGGTGGTACTATGCCTCAATGTACAATCGTCCCCTATTATGGTTGACTTATGTACGACCAGGGATTGACCGTGATAGAGTCTCAATCTTTTCCCCACCCTTGTCTCCCATGGTAATTCAATCCCCATAAACCACTCTACCGTCAAGCGGTACCAAAGTAGATATGGAAATGCGATGAAACGATACACGTTATTTTTCGTGGCGTAATTTGCACATCTAAAAAGTACCATGACCATCTTGCCCTTTGATCCATTTACTTTCCAGTCCTGGAATATGTAGTTTACGTACATCTTTTTGTTTTCAGGCATTTCCAATGGCATTTCCCCAGTTATTCCTAGGTTTATTGCCCCACTTACGTATTGGTACGGCATCACTACCGGCAAAATACAATAACACAAGGTATGTACACAAAAGCACCAACAATCTATTGTCTGTTAGACTATACACTGTATTAAATGCCAAGACCCATGACAATACACCGGAGACAAGAAAGGCCAAATAATATGTTTTGGAGGCCTTATTCATGGTGGTGAGACCTCTTATCAGCGGCACCAGCACAATCATTATAAAAAGAACCATCCCCACATATCCATGCTCTACCAATAATTTTAGATACCCATTCTCAGGTTGATCAAGATAGATGATATCCCCTTCCCCGTTTTGTAGATACAGGTCTTGGTTGTAGACGGTAACATACTTTTCAAAATTGCCCAGGCCAATGCCCAAAAAAGGATGGTCTCCCGCAATATCAATTGTTTCTTCCCAAATGGCCTTCCTAAACAGATAGTCTTCACTTATATTGGCAGATCGCTCAAAAATTGTCATCTGGGGGGCATATATAAGCAAAACCAATGCGCCCATCCCTGCCATTGCCATAAAAAAGGCCCTTATCCGTGGGCCTCCAAGGATAAACAGAACCGCGCATCCCAAAATGAACCCTGCCAAGGCAGACCGGCTCCCAGTCAGTAAAATGGCCAGGGATGTAAACAGAAAAAGCAATCTGTTGCCCCACGGGCCCTTGAACTTCCAAAAATCATTAGGTATCAAAAGTGCAAAACTGAAGAGGGCCAGAAATTGACCGTGCTTTTGGGAGTCATGAAAAACCCCAGGGTAACGAATGGTCCCTGAATCAGGGTTAAAAGTATTTCCATTCAAGGAACTGTAATAACTAAAGTCAAGACCAAAAATCAATTGCATGGCGACAAAAAACAAGGCAGTGCAAAATCCAA
>JBFOLQ010000367.1:0-2375 GCA_040830145.1 Flavobacteriaceae bacterium
AATGGCAACTTTCATCTATTTAAAAATTTTCTGCATAAATCAACCACTTTGCTTCTGTCTATCGGCCCATCTTCCGAAGTCTCGTACAGAGAATAGGCAGGCAGGTTCCCATAACAAAGTTTACTTATTTACCCACATAACTTTTACCTTGAATTTTGGAGTTCGTGAATCTGCAATCTCGGTGTGCAAGTAAAAAAGCAACTTTGTTTACGCTCATTTCATGGGCCTATATTATGAAAAGTGTACCCCAGGTTACACGTTCAGGTATTTGTCAAGATAGGCCGATCGCTGTTTGAGGTCTTCCAAAAACTGATCGTCCTTATTCCCGAACAACACATTGTAGTTATAGCGTCTAAAGGTCTGCAAGACCTCGTTCATATTGTCAGTACTCACTTTAATGGTTATCTGGACCACATCATTCCTCGCATCGGAAATAAAGCCCCCAATCAACTTCGCATTGTTGCTTTCCACTATTTGTGCCACTTCACTAAAGGAATAGTCCCTGGCCCCTTTGGCCAGTACAATAATCCCGCCGGGTTCCTTGAAGAAGGGGGTGTCTATAAATATGTCCACTATATCATTGAGGTCGTAGTACCCAAGTACCTCGTCCTTTTCTCCCAAAACGGGCAAGATGTTGGCCTCGTTACGCGCAAACACTTCCATTACATCGAGCCAATTATCGTCTTTCCTAACGAAAAAAGCCTCAAGGTCATATCGTTTCCCCTCAATCTTTTCTGTGGGTTTAAACGTATCCAGGTCGGCTTCACTCAAAAGCCCCAGAAACCCCCCATTCTCAATCACAGCGATATGGGAGAAGGTATTTTCCTTAAAAAAATCAATGACATCCCGCTGAAGGTCATTGACCTTAAAAACAGGAATGTTCGTTAAAATATGAGTATTGGCTTTCATTTCAAGTATGTTAACGCAAAATAACAATTAATAATATCAAAAGGCGTGCCTTATCCTTATTTTTGCAAATATTTTACAGTATGGCACAGCTTAGCGTCAACATCAACAAAATAGCCACCCTCCGTAACGCACGGGGAGGAAATATGCCGAATATTTTGCAAACGGCCACGGACATTGAGCGGTTTGGGGGCCAGGGCATCACGGGACATCCCAGACCTGACGAACGACATATACGATATGCCGATGTACGTGAACTCAAGGAAATCGTGACCACGGAATACAATATTGAGGGAAACCCAATTCCCAAGTTCATTGATTTGGTACTTGAGGTTCGGCCCACACAAGTGACCCTTGTTCCCGATGCTGAGGATGCCATCACTTCAAATGCTGGTTGGGACACGATTAGGCATGCCGATTTTTTGAAGGAAAAAATTGCGCTTTTTAAGACCAAAGGCATACGCACCTCCATTTTTGTGGACCCAAATCCCGAAATGGTAAAGGCCGCCTCTGATACGGGGACCGACCGAATAGAGCTCTACACAGAAAGCTATGCCAAGGAGTATGGTAAAAATAGGAATGCCGCCATCGCCCCATTTGTCGAAGCTGCGGAAATGGCCCAAAAGGTAGGCCTGGGCGTCAATGCAGGACATGACCTAAACTTGGAAAACATCCAATTTTTCAATCAAAATATTCCCCACTTATTGGAAGTGAGCATCGGTCATGCCCTTATCTGTGAATCCATTTACCTAGGGCTTGAAAATGTAGTGAATATGTACCTGAACAAGTTGACATGAGCCAAATACTGCATTCCAAAATCCTAGGGGAAGGCCCTCCCCTTATCATACTGCATGGTTTTTTGGGTATGTTGGACAACTGGAAGACCTTGGGAAACCAATATGCCAAGGCCGGTTTTCAAGTACATCTGGTAGACCAACGCAACCACGGGAAAAGCTTTTGGTCATGGGAATTTGACTATGATGTCTTGGCAGAGGACCTCCTTCAGTATGTGAATCACCATCATCTGCCCGCTATTTCCCTTATGGGACATTCCATGGGCGGCAAAACGGCCATGCAATTTGCGTGCGACCACTCTGGGAGGGTCACAAAATTGATAGTGGCCGACATTGCCCCCAAATTCTATCCACCCCATCATCACGATATTTTGGATGCCTTAGGGCGTTTGGACTTCAATTCCATTCACTCCAGGGGGGAAGCCGATTCCGTGCTTGCCCATTCCATTTCACACCAAGGAATAAGGCAATTCTTATTGAAGAACCTATATTGGAAGGAAAAAGACCGTTTGGCCCTTAGGATCAACCTGGAAGTCCTAAGCCAAAAAATGGAAGCCATAGGTGCCAGTATTGGAGCAACGGCCATTTTTGAAAAACCCACCCTCTTTCTAAGGGGCGATCGATCAGAATATATTCAGGAAGCCGATGAAGATGAAATTAAACGTCATTTTCCCA
>JBFOLQ010000368.1:0-7943 GCA_040830145.1 Flavobacteriaceae bacterium
AGGGTTGGTATTGGCAGGGCTTCGCCCCGATTCCCAACGTTATTTTGACCATCATCATGCCGAGAACGATACCTTTGAGCATGTGAACAAACGCGAGTTGGAACTGGGGGCCGCTACCATGGCCAGTTTAGTATATCTTATCGATAAGTATGGGGTCTTGCCCATACCAAAGATTAAGGGGTAGTATACCAAAAAGGTAAGTGCGTCCCAAGGCAGGATCCGTGCGAGTTTTATGATAACAAGACCATGATATCGTATAATGATCCTCCCAGGACAGTGCGAATTGATTTTAGTTGAGCTCGCCTGTCCGTCACAACAGGGGAGAATAAGGGAAAGGGACCGGACAAGGGATACGAACCAAGCGGATAGAGAATAGGGACATATCTTATGTAGTATGCCTTTTTCGTTTTGGGTCCAACCCATTTAAATAATTTAAATCAAGCACTCAATCTAAGTTTACTCGAATGAAATGGGTATGGAGTCATTGAACACTATTGGGATTTTAGGGGGAATGAGCTCTGCTGCCACGGGCGAGTACTACAATTTGATCAATCAAAAAGTCAAGAGCAGTAAGGGAGGGCACACCATAGCCGAACTGATTATTTGTAGCGTGAACTTTGCCAATATTGAGCGATTTGTGAGAGCCCAAAATTGGACGGAGGCCGGTGCTTATTTGGCTGAAAAGGCAAAAAGGGTTGAAAATGCTGGGGCCGATTGTCTTTTTTTGGCAACAAATACACTGCATAGGGTCAGGGAGGATATAAAAAGTGCCATATCCATTCCCTTCATTGATATTTTTGAAACTGTTTCCAAGGAAATCAAGGTTCAGGGAAAGACCAAAATAGGAATATTGGGGACCTACCCCGTGATGACCGATTCCTTTTACGTGGAGGCCTATCGTGATGTTGGGGTGGATTTGGTTGGCCCCACAGAAGAGGAAAAAAGGGAAATTGACAGGATTATTTTTGACGAGATGACCCACCACAAATTTTTGCCAAGTTCAAAGGATTACTTCATTCGGACGATCAAAAATTTGGCTGACCGGGGAGCCGAAGGAATTATTTTGGGATGTACCGAGATAAAAATGCTCATAAACCAAAATGATATCCCTCAAGTACCTCTTTTTGACACTACCGACCTGCACTGTGAAATGGCCGCTAAAATTTGTACTGGGGAGGTGGCGTTAAACGGGTTTGTATTGTAATAGGGGTTGGAAGGATGGTATCCTCATCCAATTGTTAAATTTCCTAGGAGTTTTGAACGTAGTATGTATAATCGGGTTTTGACAGATTTGCCGAGGTTTGTACTGGACCATACAATATACGTGATTGGGACCTTGCTATAGGGACAAAATAAATGATTGTATGAACAGAAAGGAGTTTATGAGAATGTGTGGGCTTTTGGGTGTGGGATGGCCCATATTGAGCTCCTATACCTGTTTTTCCAGACAAAAAAGGGACCCGCAATTTCACAAGGTCATCGTGGTCGGGGCTGGGGCCGCAGGTCTTACCGCAGGATATCTATTGCGTCAACAAGGTATTGAAGTTGAAATTTTAGAGGCAGGCCCGGTATATGGAGGTCGAATGAAAAGGACAAACACCTTTGCTGATTTTCCCATCCCCCTCGGAGCGGAATGGTTACACACAAAAAAGAGTGTTCTCAATAAGATTGTAAATGACCCGAAGGTACATGTGGACATTGTGACCAAACCCTATGATTTTGATGGGGACCATGCCTTGGTGGATGGAAAAAAAAGAAACCTGAAGGCGTTGGGGTTTACCATAGACCAGAAGTTTATCAACAGTACGTGGTTTGACTTTTTTGAACAGTATGTGGTACCGGCCATCAAGGATACGATTCATATGGGTACGGTTGTGAAATCAATTGATTATACCACGGGTGACATACTATTGGAAACAAGTAATGGGCCTTACCGGGCGGACAAGGTCATCATAACCGTTCCCGTCAAAATATTGCAGGACAAATCCATACGATTTATACCTGAATTGCCACAAGGCAAATTGGAGGCCATTAAGAATACCACTGTCTGGGGTGGGTGCAAGGCATTCATCAAATTTTCAAAAAAATTCTATCCTACCGTGGTCGGATTTGATAATATGACTGAAACAGTGGGGCACAAGTTGTATTATGATGCATCCTACGGGCAGGACACTTCCGACCATATCTTGGGTCTATTCGCTGTAGGCTCCGTTGCCGATCCGTATCTGAAACGAAAAAAAAACGTACGTATTGAATACATACTTTCAGAATTGGATGGGATTTTTGATGGGCAGGCAACGCCAAATTATAGGGAACATATTTTCCAGAATTGGACGGAAGAACCTCATGTCAAAGGGGCGTATGTACATTATTTTGAAGACTGGCGTACTTTAAGGACCTTAGCAAAATCTGTGGGACACAAGCTGTATTTTGCGGGTGATGCCTACACGGATGGGAATGAATGGTCAAGTGTACACGCTGCGGCACTATCAGCAAGAAAAGCCGTAAAAGCCATAATGGGATAATCATTACCTGCGCGGAAACAAGTAAAGTATCCCATGGCGACATGGGAATTCCACATCCACGGCATTCATTCAGGATTCCCTTTCCTATCTTTGCCTTTCTAAAAATTCAAAAACGCAGACATGCAAGACGGAATATATGCCAAGTTTTACACTGGCAAAGGTGAAATTACAGTAAAGTTGACCCATGACAAGACGCCGGGAACGGTAGGGAATTTCGTGGCCTTGGCCGAGGGAAAACAGCAAAATTCTTCCAAAAAGGAGGGGGAACCGTATTATGATGGACTCAAGTTTCACAGGGTAATCCCTGATTTCATGATCCAAGGGGGCTGTCCCCAGGGTACGGGTACGGGAAGTCCCGGATACAAATTTGATGACGAGTTCCATCCTGATTTAAGGCATGATGGTCCGGGGATACTTTCCATGGCCAATGCAGGTCCGGGCACTAATGGCAGCCAATTTTTTATAACCCATGTGGCCACACCATGGCTCGATGGCAAACACACTGTTTTTGGGCACGTGGAAAGTGGACAAGAGGTAGTTGATGCCATTGCCCAGGGAGATCAAATTGAACGTATGGAGATTCTTCGCGTCGGGGAGGAAGCCCAACAGTGGGATGCAGCCGTGGCTTTTGAAAGCTTTAAAAGTAGTGGTGAGGAACGTTTGGCCGCCGCAAGGGCCGCCCAAGAGGCTCAAATGGAGGAAATGGCCGCCGGTTTTGGAAAAACCCCCAGCGGACTCCGCTATCAAATTCTTCAAAAGGGGGATGGTGCCAAGGCCGAAAAGGGACAACGGGTATCGGTACATTATAAAGGGTCTCTATTGGATGGCCAAGTATTTGATTCTTCGTATGACCGCAATGAACCCATTGCATTCCAGTTAGGGGTAGGTCAAGTGATTCCAGGATGGGATGAGGGTATTGGACTCTTACAGGTGGGCGATAAGGCCCGTTTTGTGATACCTTCCGATTTGGCCTATGGAAGCGCCGGGGCAGGAGGGGTAATACCCCCCAATGCCCCATTGGTAGTTGATGTGGAATTAATGGGAGTGGAATAAGACAATCTGGACCATTTTGGCTAGGGGCAGACTTAAGTTCGCCCATTTACATGAAAAGAGAGCCCCGACAGCCAATGTTGGGGTTTTTTATTATATAGAAGTGCGGGTTTACCGCGACTTTTTGACTTCCTTGGTATTGAAGATGATCAATAAAAGGTTGATAATCAACAAGACCAAGAGTGCACCAAAAAAAGTAACCATATCATGTGGTTTGGTATCGGAGGGGAAAAGACCGATGCAATTTTTTCAATTAGATAAGAATATAACGCAATGGTTGCGTTGAAATTGGATGAATTTTTGAAGTCTTACTGCGAACCAAGGAAAAACAGTGGCGGAGTAGGTGGGGACAGGACATAAAAAAGCCCCGATATTGGTTCGGGGCACAGTATATAAAAAAGTCAATATTGCTTAGTCAACAATCTTTACATTAACCGCGTTCAGTCCTTTTTTACCCTGTTGTAGCTCAAATTCCACAACATCGCCTTCACGGACTTCGTCAATCAACCCGGAAATGTGTACAAAATGATCTGTGTTCGAACCATCCTCAGTGATAAAGCCGTAGCCTTTGGAATCATTGAAGAACTTAACTGTTCCTTTGTTCATAATAAAAAATTAAATATTTAAAGTCGCGAATATAGGGTTTAATTGCTTACGGCCACCTAGATGCTCGTTATATTTTGGTAAAGACTACTTGGGTCCCCATCCTGCCATAGGATGGTAAAGGTTCTGAAAAACAGTTTATTGAAGGGGCTAAAATGTTATTTCGCCCAGTGTTTCCATGGCAATTCCCAATTGGGCATCTGCCCGTAATTTGTATTGATAAAGCCCATTTTGGCCTATGGCCAAGAGCAAATCCCCATCGATGATGATATCAAAGGCCGATTTATCCACGGCATTTACCAACTTCGAGTTTTTGGGGTCAGAGACATCGAATACCTTAATTTCGTCGTCACATACAATCAAGTAATCCCCAAATAAACCCAGACCTTTGGGGGATATAAGGTTACGCGAACTGATCAAAAGCGGATTCCCCACATCGGTAACATCGTACACTTCCAATATATTGAGGTCATTTCCACAAATACTGGTGGAATGCAGTGTTACATATGCATGGGTATCATTGGCCACAACGGGATCACAGGCCGTAAAATGATCAACTTGTGACATTTTTTTGGGAAACTCGGGATTTGAAAGCCCATAAATGAACATTCCTGTTCTGGAACCAATATAGAGATACTCCTTATATCCGAAAAGGGTTTCTATATCAAATCCCAAATGCACGGTATTTACCTGTACTGGGGATTCCTTTTCTGAAACATTGAATACATTGAGGTTTTGAAGGTCAACCGTGTATAGATAGTCACCTTTAAGGGCAAAACGGGCCAGTGAGCCCCCTTTTCCGTCCGAGCCCCCATTTTCACCCCCTGTTGAAGAGGAACCGTCACTATCGTTATTGCAGGCGAGAACCATGAGCAATGCCATGGAGAATGTGATGAACTTTTTCATGGGATTACTTTTTTAGAGTCCAATTTACGACCACGTGGTTTGCGGGAATGTTGTATGCATAGTATCCGTCCGGGGATGGCATTTCAGGGAAAACGTTTCGAATGCGTTTGGTAATATGGGCCTTATCGTTCCCCAAATCAAAACGTATCGCAATCAAATCGGTCGCTTGGTTTACATAGATGATGTTGTCCCGTATGGCCATATCGGTAGCTCCCGGTATGGAGGCAAATTTTGTCGCAATGGGATTTTTGGGATCGCTATTGTCGAAGACATGAAACCCCGAATTGACCTCATTGATGAACAGGAGATGGTCTTTTACATAGATTTTTCCCGATGTTGTGATGTTCGTTACGGGTTGTAAGCCCACAGATGCTTCAAAAGCATCCCGATGCATGGTAACAGGGGTATAGGATGAACCCGCTGGTTCGGGGCCATCATCCGGATACGGGCAGCCCATAAGGGGGAGTGCCAATAGGGCACAAAGAGTCCTAAGGTTTTTCATAACATTTTTTGTGTAAAATCGGAAAAATATTTTGTTCTAGAGCCATTTTCGTGTTATTAAATGGTTATGGTCGTAATGGAAGGGTCCGTTGCAGCCGTTGTTGAAATCTTGTAAAGAGCGTTATTTTTTAAGTTATTTTTGATACAAATTGAGCACGTACGATATGGAGCAAAACCTTGAAAAACTAAAATACCCCATTGGCAAATTTGAATGCCCAAACCCGATTACCGAAACCCATCTTTTGGAATGGACCAATGCGTTGGAGACCCTGCCCCAAAGATTGGAAGATTTGGTCGCCCCTTTATCAGAGACGCAGTTAGATACACCGTATCGGCCTGGAGGGTGGACCGTACGCCAATTGGTCCACCATGTTGCGGATAGCCACCACCATAGCTATATTCGTTTCAAATGGGCAATGACCGAGGACACTCCAGTGATAAAGCCCTATGTTCAAACCGAATGGGCCCAATTGCCCGATTCACTTTCATCACCTATATCCCTGTCACTGGCACATCTTAAGGTGGTGCATGCCAAACTCGTAAATCTGTTGCGAATGGTCCAAAAGCAAGATTTGGAACGAAAATTTATTCATCCGGAAGGAAATGTGGAAGTGGCACTAACCGAAAATATGGGGATTTATGCTTGGCATGGAAACCACCATTATGCCCATATCAAGAACTTGGTGGAGCGGAAGGGTTGGTAAGTGGGATTTCCTTGACAAGGATGTATTGTTCACGTTCCCCTTTTCGTATATGTTGGTAGGGAAGTTGGGTCTCACCTACGATGTGAAAACCGTATCCTTGATAGAAGGGCAATGCCCTACTTTTTTTCATGGTATCGAGCCACACCACTTTTTTACCCATCTCTTGGGCCAATTGACAAACGAAGTCCAAACAGACTTTTCCCACCCCAAGACCGGTCATCCGTTGTTTTAGGTAGATTTTTTGCAGCAATAGGGCCTCACTTTCCCCGTAATGGCCCACTGCCTTGTGCAGGATGAGCTTAAAGACCCCGGCCGGTCTCTTTTGATACAACACAATGTAATGTGCACAGTTGTGGTCGTCAAGCTCCCTTTTTACCGTGTTGGGCACAAAACTGTCGTTGAGATAGGATTCCGGATTTTCATTTTTCCACAAGTGAAGATAGTGCTCCCGATAGGACTGTTCACCGATCTGACAATACAGGGGGATGGTATTGGGGCGCAACCTTTCCAGGGAAATTGTATCCGTTACCCTATTTTCCATTTGATGTTGCACCCTATACTCGGTTTTTGATTTGGTGAAATGGGGTGGTTTTTGAGGAGTGCGTCCATGGCATTCCTGAGGTCACTACCTGTCAATGGTGAGCCATTTTGGGGACGGGAATCGTCCAATTGACCCCGATATACCAATAAAAGATCGGCATTGAACAAATAAAAATCAGGCGTGCAGGCCGCATCGTACGCCTTGGCAATTTCTTGGGTCTCATCATATAGATACGGGAAAGAAAAATGGTCTTGGCCCAACGTCTTCATCAAATGGGGGGCATCTTGGGGGTAATTTTGGACATCATTACTGGATATGGCCACCATTCCAATTCCCTTTTCTTGATATTCCTGCCCTATGGCAACCAATTGGGGCAGCACATGCACCACAAAAGGGCAGTGGTTGCAGATAAACATGACCAGGGTGCCTTTTTCCCCTTGTATGTCTTTGAGGTTCTTTGTTTTGTTGCTCACAGTGTCAAGAAGTTCAAAATCAGGGGCAGGGGTGCCCAAAGGGAGCATGTTGCTTGGAGTTCTGGCCATAAGGTGTTGCCTATTGTATTTTTAAAAGTAAGGCATTTGTGATAGGTTTCAATAAACTTTGTTATTTTTTGGGCTCCTATGGATCTAAATGCCCAATTTTTGGACAATGTGCATATCAATTTTGATAGCGGGACCCTCTGGGTCATGAACCTGGCCTTGGCCTTGGTCATGTTTGGTATCGCTCTAGAGTTGTCCTTTTCTGATTTTAAACGGGTCATTTCCAATCCGAAACCGGTGTTGGTCGGGGTACTTAGCCAATTTATGGTCTTGCCCGCCTTGACGTATTGTCTTGTGGTGTTGATTGAACCCATGCCCAGTATGGCCCTGGGCATGTTTATGGTGGCGGCCTGTCCAGGAGGGAATGTCAGTAATTTTATATCGCATTTGGCGGGGGGCAATACGGCTCTTTCCGTAAGTTTAACGGCCATGGCAACCATTTTGGCCGTGGTCATGACACCCTTTAACTTGCAATTTTGGGGTGGAATGTACCCACCATCAGCCGATATTTTACAATCGGTTTCCATATCCTTCCTTGAAATGGCAAGATTGGTGCTGATTCTATTGGGCATTC
>JBFOLQ010000369.1:0-15866 GCA_040830145.1 Flavobacteriaceae bacterium
AAAATAAAATTTTGGGCATGTGCCACATTAATATTGACCACAAAGGCCAGTATTGAAATCACTATATAATGAGTATTTTTTCCTTTCATGGGACCGCAATTAAATATTCCAAATATATGAAAAAGAGCTGCTTTGCCTTAAGCATCTTTTTAATACATTAGAGCAAACCATCACCCGTGAGACTCCTGCAGTTCATCCCCATTAAGCTCTCCCTCTTTCTAATGATGGGCATCATTGTGGGATACCTTTTAAAGGCGTCATTGGTCTTTCCCATACTATTGACCATCATTTTTCTTTTGGGGCTCTGCTTTCCCTTCGTAAGGGACAAGGGAAAAAACCCCAGTCTATTTGGCATAATGGCCATGGGCCTGGTCTTCTGTATTGGAATGATGGCCATTTCCTTGACCTTTCCCAAAAACATTCCAAATCACTATACAAAACAAAAAGTGAGGGACATCCAAATTTGGCAGGTCAAAATCCAGGAAGTACTGAAAGCCAATTCCTTTTCGCGGCAATATATTGCCAAGGTCCGAGAACTGGACCATAAACGTGTGACCGGGGACATTTTGTTGCGTTTTCCGATGGACTCCCTTTTAAGTCGTTTTCAAGTGGATGACGAACTTATTTTGTTGGGAGATGCCAAAGAAATAAGCCCTCCCCTAAATCCATATCAGTTCAACTATCGCAAGTATATGGGAAATAGGGGAGTACTCCACCAGATAAATACACCCTTCAACGGGGTGGTTGTATTGAAAAATCCCAGAAGGACCTTAAGGGGCCATGCTGCCATGGTGAGGAGCCAAATCATTAAAAACCTAAAAAAACATCCCTTTGGAAAGAAAGAGTTGGGTGTAATGCAGGCTTTGTTATTGGGCCAACGGTCCGATATTCCCGAAGCCACCTACGATACTTACAAAAAGGCCGGAGCCGTACATATTTTGGCGGTCTCTGGCCTGCACGTCGGTATTTTATTACTCCTAGTGCAGTGGTTGCTGAAACCGCTGTCCCGGGTAAGGCATGGAAAAAATATTCAACTTGTCATTACCGTATTGTGCCTCTGGGGCTTTGCCTTCATAGCAGGTCTTTCCCCCTCTGTGGTCCGGGCAGTGACCATGTTCAGCTTCATGGCCTGGGCACTTTATTTGAAGAGACCTGGGAACACTTTTAATTTTGTGGCGCTTTCCATTCTCTTTATCCTTTTGGTGATAGACCCACGAATGTTGTTCCAGGTTGGGTTCCAAATGAGCTATGCCGCCGTTTTGGCCATTATATGGATCTATCCGTTACTGCAAAAATGGTGGCAACCCAAAAATTGGGTCCTAGGCAAGGGTTGGCAATTGCTCTCTGTGAGTATCGCGGCCCAACTGGGGGTCTTGCCCCTAGGCTTGTTTTATTTTCACCAGTTTCCGGCACTATTCTTTATATCAAACCTCTTGATAGTCCCTTTTTTGGGTCTTATCCTGGGGATGGGCATTCTTGTCATACTATTGGCCTCACTTGATGTCCTCCCCCATTTTTTGGTCCAGACATACAATGGAATCCTTGCCACCATGAACCATCTTGTAGGGTGGGTAGCTGGGCAAGAGACCTTTTTATTTTCAGATATTCCGTTTGATCAAGGACAGCTACTACTGCTCTTTTTCATCATTATCTCACTTGTAATCGTCCTTGAAAATCCCCGATTTAACAAACTGGCCGTACTTTGCGCTGCTGTACTGGGCTTTCAAGGATATACCCTCTACACCAATATAAGGACATCCGCCAAAAATGAAATGGTGGTCTTTCACCGAATCAAGCATACGGTCTTGGGACAGAAGAAAGGAAGGCATTTGGCCCTTTTTACAAACGATACCGCCCTAGGCAAAGCGGTAACCACAAATTATATGATTGGGGAACGCATAGTTTCATGGGACTTCCACCCTTTAAGAAACACGTACATCCTGAATGGCAAACGAATATTGATCGTGGACAGTTTGGGCGTATATCCAACAGGACATTTCGATATAGTATTGCTCACCCAATCCCCCAAGGTGAACCTGGACAGGCTCCTTGACACCCTTCAACCCAAGATGATCATATCAGATGGCAGCAACTACCACTCTTATATTTCCCGTTGGAAAAGTACTTGCTCCCGTAAAAAAATCCCCTTTCACCATACAGGTGAAAGGGGTGTATTTTATTTTTCCGTCCAAAAAAAATTAATGAACCTTGCCCATTAAGCGTTTTATGAGGGGAGACGCCAATAAGACAATAATTCCTGCCCCTACGGCATATTTGGCAATCAATTCAAACCCTCCCGTATAAACACCAAGGGTATCAAACCCTCCTACGTTCGCATCCGTACTCTCAATGGCCAATTGCTTTCCGATAAAGCCAACCACCTGGAAGGCGAATGCAGAGGATAAAAACCAAACCCCCATGATAAAGGCAATGATTCTCAAGGGAGCCAAATCCGTCATTTTTGACAATCCCACTGGCGACATGAACAGTTCCCCCACGGAAATTAAAAAGTACATCAATAATAGATAAGAGAATGGCACCAATCCTTCTGTATTGGCGCTATTGGCACTGATGGCCAACACATAAAAACTGATTCCCGCAAAAAGGAGCCCCAATCCAAATTTATAGGGTGTCCTTGGGTTCATTTTTTTCTTGGAGAGCCAGGTCCACATCATGGAGATGGGAATGGCCAAAATAATGATCCACATGGAATTCAGGGAATTGGTCTGGGCCGCGGTCATAATACCATCCAGGTCAACGTTTCGTGAGGCAAAGAGTGTAATGACACTTCCTGACAGTTCATGGAACCCCCAAAAGATGGTCATGAAAAAAGTAAACAGCATTGCCGCAAAGAGTTTTTTTCGTTCATCCACGGTAGCAGAAACCATGATGTAGGCCATATACCCCAAAACGGCAAGTCCAATAAAATAAAAAAGGAGGTTCACAATATTGGTCCCTTCCAAGAAAGTTCCTTCCTCACCCAATGATTTATAGGAAGATAATAGGAACGCAATCAATGGGGCCGATAATACTGCCAATATTGGCACCAAAATCCCTTGCCGAATACCCGCTACCGATTTGTCAATATTGCCATTGTCCGGTGGAAGCCCCCGATCTCCGAATACCCCTTTTTTAATACCGCTCCAAAAAAAGATGAGTCCGGTCAACATGCCAATACCGGCTAAACCGAACCCATAATGCCATCCATATTTGGCTGCCAGCCATCCACAAAGCAATGGTGCCACCCAACCCCCAATATTAATGCCCATATAGAATATGGTAAACCCTGAATCCTTTTTGGGGTCGCCGTCCTCATACAGGGTTCCGACAAAGGTTGAGATATTGGGCTTAAAAAAGCCGTTCCCCACTATAATGAAGGACAGGGCCAAAAAGAAGGCGATATTGTTTTCTATGGCCAATACAAAATGACCTATGGACATAAGTATCCCTCCTAAGAATATAGAGTTCCGCATGCCCAAAATTGAATCAGAGATGCGTCCACCCACTACGGTTGATGCATATACCAATGAACCATAAGAAGCATATACAGCTGCTGTGGCATAATCCCTCTCCACCAATTTTTCAAAAATGACATTGACCATGTATAGGGTCAACAAAGCCCGCATGCCATAGAAGCTAAATCGCTCCCATAGCTCGGCAAAAAATAGGTAGAACAGTCCTTGGGGATGCCCCAATATTCGTTTCTCAGCTGCTGGCTTCATAGTATCGTCCATATCCTTTATCTATTTAATCCTTATTGATCGTTTGGTTCGCTATTGTTGGTTTTTTTCCTGGATTCCCCAAGTTGCTATGTATAAAATCGGTCATCTTGTTATACAGGTGCACCCGGGTATTGCCTCCGTAAATCCCATGGTTGCGGTCTGGGTACATGGCCCAATCAAACTGCTTATTGGCCTGTACCAAGGCCTCTACCATACGCATGCTATTCTGAACGTGTACATTATCGTCCCCTGTCCCGTGTACAAGCAAATATTTTCCCTGTAGCAACTCGGGGTAATTGAATGGGGAATTGTCATCATAGCCATCTGGATTCTCCTGAGGGGTCTTCATATACCTTTCCGTATAGATGGTATCATAAAACCGCCAGCTGGTCACAGGGGCCACGGCAATCGCCATTTCAAAGACATCATTCCCCTTCAATAGGCAATTGGTACTCATAAAGCCTCCATAGCTCCACCCCCATATACCGGTACGGTCTTCATCAATATAGGGTAGTTTACCCAGCTTTCGGGCAGCCTCAATCTGATCTTCCACTTCGTATTTCCCCAATTGCAGTTGGGTCACTTTCTTAAAGTCCCGCCCTTTAAGGCCGGTACCTCTACCATCAACACATACCACAATGTATCCCTGGGAAACCAGAGATTGGTGCCAATAATCATTGGCCCCCATCCATCGGTTGGCCACCTGCTGTGATCCCGGTCCGCTGTATTGGTACATGAGTAAGGGATATTGTTTGTTTTCATCAAAATCCAACGGCTTGATCATGTACATGTTCAAATCGTTTCCATTGACGGAAATGGTTGAAAACTCCTTGGGACTGATTTGATACTGGTTCAACTTGGACAAAAGCGCCGTATTGTCCCTAATGTCCCTTAGCTTCTTTCCTCCCTTGGCCTCATGCAATGTATAACTGGGTGGGGTGGCCGCGTTGGAAAAACTGTTGATGAAATAAGAAAAGTCTGCACTGAAATCCGCCCTATGGGTCCCGGTCCCAGCACTTAATCTTTTCTTGTTCTTTCCGGAACTGTCAACACTATATATATCCCTATTGATGGAACCGTTCTCGGTAGATTGGTAATACACCCGGTCCTCATTTTGGTCATAACCATAGTAGGAGGTGACTTCCCAAGGGCCCATGGTAATTTGGTTCATCTCCCTTCCATCCTGGTCATGCAAATAAATGTGCTTGTACCCATCCTTTTCACTGGTCCAGATAAAACTGTCATCGGCTAAAAAGGTTAGGTCATCATTAACATCTATATATGCGGGATCTGTCTCTTCCAGTAATTGGGTCACCTGCCCGGTTCCTGCATCCACGGAAAGCAGCCTTAAATGGTTCTGATGACGGTTAAAGGTCTGGACGCTTACATAATTGGGATTGTTCATCCACTTGATTCTGGGAATATAATAGGCATCTCCAAGGTCAATTTTGGTGATGGCACCCGATGTAACATCATACATGTGCAAACTCACTATGGCGTTTTTTTCGCCCGCCTTTGGGTATTTGAACACATAGGGACTCTGATAGAGTCCGTTTCCATATACGTCCATGGAAAACTCCGGGACCTCCGTCTCATCAAAACGCAGAAAGGCTATTTTAGTGCCGGTCCCATTCCATTCAAAAGCACGTACAAAGGCAAACTCCTCCTCATAGACCCAATCAGTGATTCCATTGATAATGCGATTACGCACCCCATCCGTGGTCAACTGCTTTGTCTCCCCGGATGTAAGGTCAAAAAGGTATAGGTTATTGTCCTTTACGTACGCTACTTTATCCCCTTTGGGGGAAAGGGCCGGTTCCTGGATCCAATCATCCGATATCTTGGTCAAGCGTTTATCGACCAGATTGTACACATAAAAAATCCCAAGGAAGGAGTGGCGATAAATAGGTTGCATTTCAGTGGTGAGCAATAACTTGGATTCATCCTCACTAAAGCTGTACGAAGCGATACGGGAAATCCCATCAAGGTCCGCAGAGGAAACCAAGGTGCCCACCTTTTGCAAGGTCCCGTATTCATACGCATCCAAGGTGCTGATACCTTGGGCCCGATCATGGTTTAAGATGGTATACTGCTTCCCATCCTTCATAGAGCGTAGGGCATCCATTCCCTGTGTCCGAAATTCACCGGCATAAATTTCCTCAATGGTCACCGGTTTTTTCTGTGCCACGACAGCGGATAAGGTCCCCAGTACCAAAAACAATAAAAGGCCTCCCTTTTTTACACGTTCAAATTTTAAATTTTCCCTTTTATGGAAGTGGTTTTTAAAATTTACCAATGCCCGTTTCATCAATTCGCAAAATTTGGTTTAAAACTGTCAAGTTTACTAATAATTTTGCAAAAACAGGCCATGGAAAACGCAAAAACATCAAGGGGATGCTCTCCCGGTCCCCGAATGGCGTTCTAGGCTTTATGCGTATCTTTGGCCCCTTAAAAGTACGGTATATGGCTACCCCGATCGAAGGTTTTTCAAAACTGACCAAGGAAGAAAAAATCAATTGGTTGGTGACCCAATATGCCCAGGATCGGGAAGCGGCCAAAAAGACCTTGGCAACCTACTGGAACCCCGATCAAAAAGTGCAGGAGCTTCACGATGAGTTCATTGAGAACACCCTCACCAATTTTTACCTGCCATGGGGGATTGCCCCCAATTTTCTCATCAATGACACCCTGTATGCCATTCCCATGGCCATTGAAGAAAGCTCTGTAGTGGCGGCAGCCAGTAAGGCCGCCAAGTTTTGGCAGCATAGAGGTGGTTTCAGGACCCGGGTCTTGGGTACTGAAAAAGTGGGGCAGGTACATTTTATCTATCAGGGGGAAAGGGGGAAATTGACTTCTTTTTTCAATACGGTCAAACCACGGATGCTTTCAAATGCGGAACCTATTACCCAAAATATGCGAAAACGGGGGGGCGGCATCACCGACATTGAACTGGTGGACAAGACCGATGTCTTACCAGGATACCATCAATTGCACTGTACCTTTGAAACAGTGGTTGCCATGGGCGCCAATTTCAGCAATTCTTGTTTGGAGGATTTTGCGCAGACTTTAAGAAAAGAGGCCGAAAGATTCACTGAATTTACCCCCAGTGAGCGTCAGATTGAAGTGGTCATGGCCATTTTGTCCAATAGTGTTCCCCAATGTTTGGTCCGGGCCGAAGTGAGCTGCCCCGTTGCCGAACTTACTCAAGGCCAAACCATTTCTGGAGCGGTTTTTGCCCAAAAAATGTGTACGGCAGTGGACATCGCCAAAGTGGAACCCTTTAGGGCAGTTACCCATAACAAGGGCATTATGAACGGAATTGATGCCGTAGTCCTTGCCACGGGAAATGATTTTAGGGCGGTAGAGGCTGGGGCACATGCCTTTGCGAGTAAAAATGGGGCCTATACCAGTCTCACCCACGCTTCCGTAAAAAATAGTATTTTTACTTTTTGGATTGAAGTCCCCTTGGCACTGGGAACCGTGGGCGGTCTCACAAAATTGCACCCCTTGGTGCGATTGACCCATGAAATTCTACAGAATCCTTCGGCCAAGGAGCTCATGCAAATTGCCGCGGCTGTGGGGCTGGCCCAAAATTTCGCAGCCCTCCAATCGTTGGTCACCACTGGGATACAACAAGGGCATATGAAAATGCACCTTATGAACATCCTCAATCAACTTGGGGCCAATGAAGCCGAGAAAAAACAATTAGTGGGGTACTTTAAGACCCGGACGGTGACCCATAATGCGGTGGTAAAAGCGTTCGAGGCATTGAGAAATTGACATCATGGCGCAATTTTATAGCAACGGAAAGCTACTCCTCACGGGAGAGTACACCGTATTGGACGGTGCCCTGGCCCTTGGGTTGCCCACCCAAATGGGCCAGTCACTTACCGTATCATCACTCAACAAACCCAAAATCACCTGGAAAAGCCATGATAATAAGGGCAAGGTATGGCTCCAGGTAGATTTTGACCTGGAAAATGGCATCCCATTTTTACAAAAGGCCAATCCCTACAATCTATCCAAAAATAGATTGTCCATGGCCAATACCCTCTTGAAAATCTTATTGGAGGCCCAAAGGATGAATCCCCAGTTCTTAATGGGGAGTCCCGGCCATGCCGTTGAGACCCATTTGGATTTTCCCAGAAAATGGGGATTGGGCTCTTCCTCTACCCTTATCAACAATATTGCCCAATGGGCCCAAGTGGACGCCTATCAGCTTTTATGGAACAGTTTTGGGGGAAGTGGGTACGATATTGCCTGTGCCCAATACCATATGCCCATCCTATATCAATTGATAAAAGGGAGACCTCATGTGGAGCCCATCCCCTTCAATCCAAAATTCAAGGACCACATCTACTTTGTCTACCTCAATAAAAAAAAGAGCAGCCGGCGGGGAATCCTTACCTACGACAGCCTAGACTTTGATCGTACAACCCTTGCCAAGAAAATCTCTGCCATCACCAAAAAGATGATACGCTGTACTTCCACAGAGCAATTTGAAAAATTACTGTTGGAGCATGAGCTTTTGATGTCAGACATTTTAGGAATGCCCCGGGCATGTCAATTGTTCCCCGATTACAATGGGGGCATTATTAAAAGTCTTGGTGCCTGGGGCGGGGATTTTGTACTGGTTACGGCCCAGGAAGACCCGACGGGCTATTTTACGTCAAAAGGTTTTAAGACCGTATTGCCCTATTCAAAAATGATTTTGGGAATCCCAGACCGTATCGTTTAATAAAAGGTGGCCCTTTTATCCTCAATCTCCGATGCTTCCTTCAAGGCGTTGTATACATCGGTATTGACCCTTGCGGCGTTTGACGACTTCAAGGAATTGGCATACGTACTGTAATTATCCAAGGTAGGGGCTTCTTCCCTTTTGGTGACACTCACCATAAAAATCCCGGTCTCCCCTTTAATGAGGCCTGAACTTTCCCCTTCTGATAAGGTATAGGCCGACCCTACCACGGCGGGTTCACTTCCGGCCCCGGGAATGGTAGGCGCCTTTACGGTAAGGGCTGTGGCATTACTGACCGAAACACTGTTATCCTTGGCAAAATCCTCTATGGACTTCCCCTGGTTGGCCCCCATTATTTGGGCAGCTTTGCGTTCCTTTCTTATTTTCGGCAGTACCGTGGCAGAGGCATCTTCCACGGACATCAAGCCCTCATCGTAAGTTGCTGTCAATTGCGCAATGGCATACCCATTTGTCAAATTAAAGCGCTTAATATCCCCCAATTTGGTATCCCCATTAAAGGCCCATTGCACCATGGCACGCTGTGACCCCAAGCCTGGAAGGTTTTCATCCATGGCCTTGATCTTATTCACCGGACGGGCCGCATACCCTGCTTCCTTTGCCAAATCAGTAAATACTCCGTCACCTGAAGTGGCGTCCATCTCAAATTTGGTGGCTTCCGTGAATATTTGGTTAATGGTCTCCTCAGATGCCTCAATCTCACGGGCAAGTGTGGCAATCCGCACCAAATCCTGCTTATCATCTACCTTAATAACGTGAAACCCAAAATCAGTCTCGACCAGGCCAATAGATCCCACGGCATTCCCAAAGGCAAAGTCATTGAATTTGGGGACCATTGTCCCTTCTTGAAAATAGCCCAAGTCGCCCCCTCTGGGAGCCGAAGGCCCATCGGAATTGTCCCGGGCCAGTTGGGCAAAATCGTCAGATTTGGCCTTTGCCTCCCCAAATAGGTCCTGGGCCACCTTTTCTGCTTCTTCCTTGGTCCTGGTCACACTGGCATCGGCCCGTTGTGCACCGGCATAGGACACCAAAATATGACTTGCCTTCACCGATCCGTTGGGTTTACGGGCCATCATTCTGGAAGCCTTGTAACTGTCTCCATCACGGTACGGGCCAAACACCTCACCCACCTTAAGCCCCATCAGGGTATCGGCAAATTGGGAAGGGAGTTGGGTTTTGGGCTTGAACAAGGTATCGTACTTGGTATCGGAGTTCCGATCAAGAAATGCAATCATGTCCGTGGTATTCCTAAAGCCGGGAAGGGTGTCGTTCACATCCGTTTGGGAATTATATTCTACCGTATCGTCCATCAATTTGGCCACGGCATCCTTAATGGTATCCTCATCCCCTTGGGAAGGCTTCTCCTCGAAAAGCACAAATTGAAGGTCCCGGGCCGGTTCTTGTTTGAATTCCTCCTTATGGTCATTGATATAATCGGCTATCTCACTCTTGGTCACCGTAATGGTGGTGTCTGCAATGGAACTGAAGGGAACGCGCACATATTTGATATCCATTTTGTCATTCGCCAACTTGTAATCAAACTCGCCCTCCTTCAATGTGGCGCCCATACCTGCTTTTATAAGGTTAAAATATACCTGTTGCTTCGCGCTCTGAATAATATTCTGTTCGTCTTGCAACCATAATTGGTATTGGCCCGGGTTGTTCGTCCGCATATCAGCAATAAAATCCCGGAACTTCTGCTCGTCAAAGACACCATTTTCATTTTGAAATTGTGGACTCTGTGCATACGAGGGCAGATTTTTGATATAGTTCATGATTTGGTCTTGCTCAATATCAATCCCCAAATTTTCAATCTGCTCGTTTAGAATGGCGTTGCGCACCTCTTGATCCCAAACCTGGTTCACCGCCTGGATACCTGAAACGTTGCCCCCCATTCGATTGGAGTAGTTTTCCACCTTACTACGGAACTCATCAATACTGATTTCCTTACCATTGATCTCAGCCACGGAAGACCCTACCTTGGTTCCTCCTGAAAAACCGCTACTGTCAATCACCCCGCTTATGACAAAGGCAAAAAGGGCCAAACCAATAATCAAAATCAATACAGTGGTACGTTTTCTTATATTCTCTAAAATTGCCATCTCGGATACTTTAAATTAGTGCTGTTCTCCAGAGGACCCCTTCGGGCGTAAGGATAACCAGAGCGCGAAATTACTGTTTTCTCCTAATTTAGGCAACCTACAAGGGCAAAATACCGGGGCAATTCCATTTAACTTTTATGAAATGTGCTCGAGACGCTCGGCATGACAATCGTGTCCCAAATAAGCTTTCAGGGCAATTTAAAAACATACTGTCGGGCAGTGTGGTTCGGCATGCCTACCAACCCCTTGTCGAGGCTATCTTTTAGGAAAAACTTACTTGTCCCAAAACTGTAAAAGCACAACATACTGAAAAACAAACCTGTAAAATTCAGTGCGAAATCTGCTCTTTATATGAAATTGTCCTGGACAAAATGCGACGTGGAAAGTAGGGGGTCCGAAGTGGTCGATGTACTGTTATCGATAGATCGTGGCTCGTAGAAAGTTAGACGTATGGAACAGATCAATCTTCTTGTTCCACTTCAAGATGTACCAGGTCTATCTTGGTACTTGAGGCTTCCAAAACGGTAAAGACAAAGTTATTGACCCGAATTTGGGCATCCTTTTCCGGTATCTCACCCGTCTGGTGCACTATAAGCCCGCCCAGGGTTTCGTATTCATCATGTTCAGGAAGCTCAAGATGATAGTTTTCATTGATATGGTCCACCTCCAAACGGGCAGAAAGCTTAAAGGTGTGCTCGTTCAACTGCTCCTCAATAAGTTCCACAGTATCATGCTCGTCTTCAATTTCGCCGAAAAGCTCCTCTACGATGTCCTCAACCGTCATAATTCCTGAGGTGCCACCGTATTCATCAAGGACCACGGCCATGCTTCTACGTTTTTTGGTCAATGCATTGAGCACATCGTGTATGAGCATGGTCTCTGGGACAAATTCCACTGGCAATAGGATGCTCTTAATGGTCTTTGGTTTTTTAAACAGCTCAAAGGAGTGTACATAGCCAATAATATCATCAACCGTGTCCTTGTATACCAATATCTTGGAATACCCTGTTTCCGTAAACAGTTTGGCCAAGTTCTTGGGGGTCTCGTGCAGTTCCACGGCGGTAATCTCCGTACGGGGCACCATGACCTCCCTAGCCTTTACCTCAGAAAATTCAAGGGCGTTCTGGAACAATTGTATTTCAGAGTCCACCTCTTCTTCAGGCTCCACCGATTCCATTTGTTCATTGATATAGTCCCCCAACTCAATTTTACTGAAGGATAGTTGTACCTCATCCCCCTGGGTCTTGAAGAACCGCTTCAAGATAAAATCGGATACTGTCATGACAAACCCCGAAATTGGGGTGAACAGTTGGTAGAATAGATAGGCAGGTATGGCAAACACCTTCAATAGGGTATTGGCATATACCTGAAACAGCACCTTTGGCAAAAATTCGGCTGTCAATAGGATAATCAAGGTAGAGATGACTGTCTGCGTCAATAGACTAAAGTCGGTGAGCATGCTATTTACAAAAGTACTGGCCGAGGGAAGCATCCCCTGAAACCAATCCATAAGCAGCTCTCCCATGAACAAACCATAGACCACCAAGGCCAAATTATTTCCAATGAGCATGGTGGCAATAAACTTTGAGGGCTTTTCGGTAATCCTTGCCAGCACCTTGGCCAATACGCCTTCTTGCTTTTTTTCTATTTCTATATGGATTCTATTGGAGGAGACAAATGCTATCTCCATACCTGAAAAAAAGGCCGAGAAGAGTAGTGAAATTACAATAATGAGTACGGCAGTCCCCACTGTTGCCTATTGGTTTTTTTTGCGTTCCTGAAACTTTTTCAAATAGTGTCGCCTAAAAAAGAACATAAAGGCCGTCACCAATGCCAAGAATACAAAAAGATAGGCCTTATTACGGTCTGTGCCCCATAGATTAAATGCCATGAAGGCAGATAACACAGCTATTATCAAATTCAGGTACACGGTAAATTTGAGGTATTTTCCCATATCAATCACTATCTTTTATCATCATATGCCCATACGTCTTATGGGCATTTAGGAAACTTAGGTCCTTACTAAAATCCATCCCCTTACCATCCATGATGGTCCCATCCTGGGGATTCGTGAATTTAAACTTTTTTTGGGTGAAAATCCACGCATTGCCCCGATCAAAATACAGTTGTGGGGTTTCCAGCTTCTTGCCATCATGGGTCAGGATTTCCACGTTGCCCTGCAAGTCAATTAAGCCCGTGGCCGAATAAACAATGCCCCAATCAGACCTAATGATGCTCTTGTTTCCATCTTCATCAAAAAAATCGACCTCAAGGCCCTTGGGAAAGGTTTTATGGGGAAACAATAGGTTGTCAAAATTTTCGGCATAAGGCCCCCTCAGTATGGCAACAATCCGGGAGGCCGAGGAATCCTCGCTTTTCAAGGCCTTATTCAATTCGGAATAGGTAAGTTCAAAATTCTCGGCAATGCCTTGGGGATAAATTTGTTGTTTGGCTTCCTTCCCTACCCTTTTGTATTGATCCTTACAGGACAAAAAAAGCATTGCCATGGAACAAACCACGGCAATGCCTTTACATATATCTTGAAACCAGTGTTTCATTCACACCTATAGGCTGGGTACCCTAACGCTACCACCGACCCAGCAACTGAAGCTCACAGACTTTCCGGCCATGCCCTCCGTAAAAATCATCTCCTTGGTAGGGGCCTTGGCGTTATAGCTGGCAGCGGCTTTGCTGGCCCTACCGCTTAGGGAGGGATCTACCCTACCCGCCTTTCTGGCCAGTTCCGCAGCCTTCCAATACACAGCACGCTTCTCAAAGGCCGTGCCACCACACTGGTTGGCACTACTTGCCACCAAACTGCCCATCAACAAATAGGCCTTACCATTTGATGGATTGGCATCCAAGGCCTTACGGGCAAAGTTGTAGGCTTTGGATTTGCTGCTCCTACGAACCGTGGAGGCAATCTTGTATGCTATATTGGATTTCTTGATTGGGTCTGTCTCCAATTGCAGTGCTTTGTTAAAATCAGCAACAGCACCATTGTTGTCGCCTCTTTTCTGCTTTAGAAGTCCCAAATAAAGATAGATATCCGCCGATGGATCCAGGTTTTTCTGGGCTTCTACCAACTTCACGAACATTGGGTCATCGGTACATTCCTTACTGAACATACGGCTTACGGCCGCCTTTACCCACTTGACATCGCTCTTTTTGGCATCAAAGTTCTTTTGGTACAACGGAATAAGGTTGTTACAATCCGCCAATGCACCCAGTTTTGAATCAATACTGCCCGCAATTTTACCGTAGTTTTCAGAATAACTGTTGTATGATTTTAAGCGTTTCTTCTCTTTGGATGTAAGGGTGCCTGCTTCCTCCTTGGGCAATAATTTGGCAATCTTGGAGGTAAGCTTCCTGTTCTCCTCATCAATTTTTTCAGTTACATTATCGTAGACATCAAAGACTTCCTGCAAATCCTTTTTTCCGGCCTTGTGCAAATCCACCAAGCTGGAAAAATACATATAAAGCGCCTTGGGGTGGGTAAAATTGGTACGGTCTTCAGTGAAGGCACCACTCAGCATATCGTATAGCTGTGTGTCAGAGGCCATTTTGTTATCATACATTATCAATGCCTTGTCAACTTCCACACCGGCCTTGGTAAACTTGGTGGGGAAATACTGTAGGCTGTTGTCGAACAAAGCAAGCAAATCCTTGATATAGCCTTCTTTTTCGGCTCCTGAAGAGTTCTTGATCTTATGGCCCAATATTTTCTCCCCCAGCGTAAAGTTCGCCTTGTTCATATCGGGGCAATTGTCATAGACCATTTTCCAGGGGGTATAGGCCGCATCGTAATTCTTGACCTTGGCATGTTCGGCATATATGGAAAGGTTGGTAGCACATTCCGGATTTTGGGCCAGTGCCCCCATAAGTCCGGTACTTCCCATCAGCAATGGTACCAGTACGTAAAGTTTCGCTTTCATTTGTTCATTATTTAAAGTGGTTAATGTACTAAATTTTAATTAATCCTACGCTTTACGAACCAACGGTCGTTCATTGAAAGGCCTATGCTGACCTTAAAATAATCTTCCTCTATCAAGTTGGCCGCGGTAGTGCCCCTTCGCCCCAGCTCAAAACCGACGTTTAAGTTGGAGGTATTGAGGCCCAGCGGAAGACCAAATCCAAAAGTTATGCCAAAATTGTTGACATCCTTCCCATTAAGCATCATACCGGTCTTATCGTACCGTACACCGGCACGGTATACAATTCGCTTGAAATATCCATTAAAGGCCGAATAATTGGGGAGGTAGTACCCTCCAAAGGCGTAGGTACTGGCATTGGTGTACTCAAGGTTTTCCACTCCCAAAAACTCATTTTCAAAGTCAGAAAGCCCTTGTAAGCTCATTTCGGCCCCCAGGAACCATTTTTGGTCCTTCCCATACCCCACTCCAAAAGTAGTGGTGGTGGGTATCTTAAGAAAGGTCCTGTGGAGACCCTGCACCTCCAAATCCACATCAATAACCTCAATCTCATTGCCATCCACCAAAGAAAACGAGCCCACACGTTGGGTATTCCTAGAGGTTAAATTGGCCTGGGTATTGACCCGTAGTGACGTAAAAAGCCTGTGCTTTTCCTTTAGTTCGGGATTATAACTAAGTGCATAGGTAAAATCCAATCCATTCACTTTGGATGTTCGTAGATCTATGGTGCCAAATTGAACATCCTGTACACTTTGTATGCGGGTATATTTCAACTCTCCAAAATTAAGTCCTACCGAGACCCCAACACTCAATCCCTTGAGCAATTCACCCCCACTGGAAATAAATACCTTGTTGAGCCCGCCATCTCCTGAATATTGGTTTGTAACCGTATCCTGTGCCGCATTCAATTTTTCCGAAACAATGCTGTGCCCCACGGATGAATAGGGCTTTACCCCAAAGCCTATGCCCCAACCCTTGGCCAGCCCAAAGCCCAAGGCCAGATAATCAATATTGGTCAAGGAGGTGGATTCTTGTTCGGTGAAGCTGTTTAAGCGAAGTTGCTTGTGTGATATCCCAGCCGTATAGGTAACCATTTTACCATTGTCGCCCATATCCAATAACTGACTGTAGGCCGCAGGATTCTGGAAACTCAAATGGATACTGTCTGCCAACACCCCAATACTTCCCATCATCTGATTTTCCACGGAGGCCCCGGAACTCAATTCCCCAATACCAAAATATGAATACGGGGATGCTGTACCTTCCTGTGCCCTTAGTCCCAAAAAAGCCAAGAACAAAAGGGAAGCTGCAATTTTCTTGATCATTTGCGTTTGTTGTACTCCAATAAAAATTT
>JBFOLQ010000370.1:0-3441 GCA_040830145.1 Flavobacteriaceae bacterium
AATGACCTTACCCAGTTGACCTTGGGCCTTGATCGTGATTCCAACCTAGTGGCGCATTTGTACGACGAGCGAAATGAAGCGGTCAAAAGCATGATTCGCAACTTGATTGCCGTTGCCAAGGAGCACAATACCAAGGTAGGGATATGTGGACAGGGACCTTCCGATTTTCCAGATTTTTCAGAGTTTTTGGTCAAGGAAGGAATACATACCATCTCGGTCACCCCAGACTCGGTACTTAAGACCTTAAAGGTCATAAAGGAAGTGGAAACGGGGGTATTGACCATTTCCAACTAAGGTCGCGCCCTAGGCCACGGCCCAAAAGGGTCAGGGCCTCCCGACCAAATCATTGGGAACTGCCCAAACAGCCATCCATCAATGGCAACGTCCCTTATTGAACGTATATGGCCATAACGGGGATTATATATATGATAAACAGGGGGTCTGCTATATCCCAGTACATCTAGGATGTCGCCATTTCCTGTTCCCGGTCATATTTTAATTCCTTGTTCAAAATATAGGTGGCAAAAAGAATGATCAGGCCAATGACAGCTGCGGCCCCATTCCCTTCCTTTGTCATATAATGGGCCATAACGGCAAATGCCAGATTAAAAAAGAACCCTGCATAAGTCCATTCTATAAGCCATTTTCCCTTATTTGAGATTAAAACGACCAAACCTATTATTTGGCAGACCACTAGGGGATGTACCAGATGTGTGGGATACCCTAATTTTGCAAATTCATTCAAGGTTGCTTCAAAATTGAACATGTAGTTCCATACCGAACCCAAAATCATCAATGAAAATAAACCTAGGAATGTCCAGTATGCGATTTTCTTCTTGGTTATTGTAGCCATTTTCTTAATTTTTTTAACACTTTAACGAAGAAAATCCCAAAATATTGTGCAAGACACCATCTCCCATATCCTTTTCAAAAGGATTCAAACGGGAAGCACCCCATCAAAAATACCATTTGCGAAAGCCCCTAAATCAAGGTAGATATGCACCAAGGGCCGATTCCCTTGTCCAAGTGAAAGTGGGACATTATTCTGACTCCCTCAAGACAAGGGTTGTGTCCTTCAGTCTTACTTTCAACCAATTGCCCAGTTTCTGCATGTCGGCCTGGCGTTGCTGGGGGGACACCTCTTTTTTCCACTTGACCTCAAAGACCGGAACGGTATCCAATTTGTTGAAATCTGTCGTGACCGTGCTGGCATAGCCCAATGCTTCCAAATGCTCATAATTGGCCCGGGCTTCTGCACTTATTTCACGAAAGGGAATCTGGGAAGCGGCATATTCCCGTAATTTTTCCAACTCCTCTTCCAAAAGCTCAATCCTTTCATCCTTTCCCAACAACATGGCCTTTTGGTTTTCGTATAGCTCGTTGACATATTTTAACTGGTCCAATTCCTCATTTCTTCCACCCTGAACAATCCGAAGGTCACACTGCCCAAGCATACTATACTCGCCCAATTTGGATTTCCACATGGCCACAATATTATCGGGAACCTGTTCATTGCCCATAAACACAAGTTCAACATAGGGGTTTTCACCGTCGTTATACGCTACTTCCGTAAAATCGTCAATAAATCTACCCGTATCCATGAATTGGTAGGTGGCTACGTTATTGTCGATAAAATCCTGTACCTGTTTTTTGTAAAGGGATTCATTGTATACCCTAAAAAAGGTATACCCCGCGGGCACCATGACCAAAATGGCCACTATCGACGCCAAACGAGCAATATACCGTCTTCGTTGCGAATTGGCATAGCGTACCATGGGAAACCGCAATAACTTCAGGACCAAGAAGGTCGCAAGGGCAATAAAAATGGTATTGATAATAAAGAGGTACATGGCCCCTCCCGCAAATGACCAACCTTCCACATTGCCCAAAGCAGCCTTGGCCAAGCCAAAGCCCACGGTACATAGCGGAGGCATCAGGGCCGTGGCTATGGCCACCCCAAAGATAACGCTGGCAATGGTCCCCTTTTTTGCCCTTGCGATTACCAATGCCAACCCACCAAAAAATGCAATCAGTACATCCCTAAAATCTGGCTGGGTACGGGCCAGTAGCTCAGATGTATTCTCACGGAGTGGAAAAATCCAGAAAAACAGAAAAGCCGTGACAACACTGAGTACCACCATCACCGTAAAGTTCTTAAGGGAACGGCGCAAGGTGTCTATATCGTTGATAGCAATGGACATGCCAATGCCCAGTATAGGGCCCATCAGGGGGGAAATCAACATGGCACCGATGACTACGGCCGTAGAATTCGCATTGAGCCCCACCGATGCAATAAAGATGGAACAGATTAAAATCCATGAGGTATGCCCCTTAAAGGGGATATCGGCAATAATGGCCTCCTTGGTCGCCTCTTGGTCCGTATTTCTCCTGATATCCAAAAGGTCGGAAAGAAACTTGCGGGTACTGCCCACCAGGCCTTGAAAATCCCTTTTTACCTCTTCCCGCGCCCGCTCCTCACCATCAGTGGGGCCATTGTGTTGGTTTTCATTCATTGTTTCTAGGCATAGTTATCACCAAACGTATCCTTTACCTTGTTCAAGACCTGTTTGATATGCTGTTCCTTTACTTTTGGATAGATAAGCAGTACCTCTTCCTTGTCCACGATGATATAATCATTCAATCCGTCCACGACCACCACCTTTCCCTTGGGGGAGCGAATCATGTTGCCTCCAGCGTCCTCTGTAAGCACCTGTGCATTCACCACTGCATTCCCTTGATCGTCCTTTTCCAATTTGTCAAAAAGCGAGCCCCAAGTTCCCAAATCGTTCCAGTCAAAGGTCGCCGGAAGCACGTAAATTGATTTTGAACGTTCCAAAATAGCATAATCTATTGAGATATTTTCGGCATTGGGATAATTTTCAGCAATGAAACCCTTTTCTTCCCGGGTATTGTATGCTGTACTTCCCTGGGCAAAAAGTGCGTACATTTCCTTTTGGTATTCCGCAAAGGCTTTTACAATGGTATCCACACCCCACATAAAGATACCAGCATTCCATAGAAAATTTCCCTGAGCCAGAAACTCCTTGGCTGTTTCGTAATTGGGCTTTTCCCGAAACTGACGTACTTTTTTCAATGCATTGCCATCTGTCTTTTCAAACTCTATATACCCATAACCCGTATTGGGAAAAGTAGGCTTTATACCCAAGGTACAAAGCACTTCCTCTTTTTCACACTTGTCAAAACACATGGTCACATTTTGGGCAAAGGCCTCCTCATCCTCGATCCAATGGTCACTGGGTGCCACGATCATCACCCCATTGGGGTTCATCTTCTGAATCTTTAAGGCAGCATATAAAATGCAGGGAGCAGTATTGCGCATGGCAGGCTCCAATACCACCTGCTCTTGGGTCACCTGGGGCAATTGTTGCAAAACAAAATCATTGTACCGCTCGTTGGTAAGAATCAGAATGTTTTCAGTGG
>JBFOLQ010000371.1:0-2608 GCA_040830145.1 Flavobacteriaceae bacterium
GTTGTCAGATTCAAGCGAAAATTCAAAATTTTGTGCCCAGATGAAGGCTTTTTTTAAGTTGCATAGCGGGCTACGGAATGAAAAAAAGACAGGGGCGAACGAATGGAAAGCCCGCAAGGCTTTCTGAAGAGAGCAGCCAGACGATGCGTGGAGGTACAAAAAATGGATTTGCAGCGAATTTTGGGAACTCAAGACGAGTTCAACGTAAAAGCTTGACATGATGTTTCTACAGCGATTTTGTTTTGGTGGCAAAAGTGATAGAAAATGGACAGATGCCTTTGCCCGATGTAAATCCCATTGGGATTTACACAAACATGGTATTAAAGACATCCAAGCATACGAAAATGGAGAAGTACTATTTATAGTGGTCGATACCCTAGAGGGAAAAAGTAGGAATCAACTACAAGGGGTTATATCGGGGATGGTCCGTGGGGACAAAGAAATGGCATTCCTTGGACAACTTATGGGGAATGGTTTCTTTTCCGCATTGGATAGGATCTTCACAAAAAACAATGTCCAGGAGTTAAAGGATGTGGAGCCTTGTAAAAGAATAGCAATGGCTTTAAAGTTAAAAAAAGACCCTTTTTTACTGGAGGAATACAAGGAAATACATGCCCCTAACAGGATTTGGCCACAGGTGTTGGATAATATGGATGCCATGGGAATAAAGGATATGGAACTTTACTTGATGGGGTATCAGGCCTTTTTGATCATGGATGTCCCTCCCAATTTTGATTTGGAAAAGCAGGGCGCTATTTGGTCACAATTACCACAAGAAGCTGATTGGCAACAGTATGTCTCTAAATTTCAGGAAGTAAATCCACATAGTAATGCGGTGGACAAATGGAA
This sequence comes from Flavobacteriaceae bacterium, assembly GCA_040830145.1. Classification (GTDB taxonomy): domain Bacteria; phylum Bacteroidota; class Bacteroidia; order Flavobacteriales; family Flavobacteriaceae; genus JBFOLQ01. The sequence continues at coordinate 850 of JBFOLQ010000371.1, forward strand.
AGTAGTGGAACAAGTATGAGTTTTTTACACTTACAATCCCCAAAGGGAAAACATGTATTGAAAGCCAACATTATTGCTATGGTATTGGCAAGTTTTGGCTCGTCCTGTAACAGCCCTGAACAAAATGTTACCGACCCTCCCAATATTGTAATCGTCCTAGCGGACGATTTGGGATACGGTGACCCCGGGGTCTATAACCCCGATTCCAAAATACCCACTCCCCATATTGATCAGCTTGCAAAGGAAGGCATGCGCTTTACGGATGCCCATACCCCAAGCAGTGTATGTACCCCTACGCGATATGGGCTCCTCACAGGAAGGTATGCATGGCGCACGGCGTTAAAGTCAAGTGTATTGTGGGCATGGGACAAACCCTTGATCAAAAAGAACAGGCATACCCTGCCCAAGATGCTGAAGAAAAAAGGGTATGCAACGGCATGTATCGGAAAATGGCACCTAGGTTGGCAATGGCCTTCCAATTTGGACAAGGGATTTGTGAATGATAGTATAAAAATTGGGAATTATGGGCTTAAGGGACGTCATCAACTCTGGAAGAAAATAGATTTTTCAAAACCACTGGGAGGTGGCCCATTGGCAGTGGGATTCGATTATTATTTTGGGGATGATGTGCCCAATTTCGCCCCTTATACCTTTTTTGAGAACCAAAGCCTGCTTCAAATTCCCGATACGGTAAAACCTGATAGTGTCTACGGAGGGCCAGGACCTATGGCAAAAGGTTGGCAATTGGAAAATGTAATGCCCAAAATCACGACCAAGGCCGTGCACTACATTGAGGAACAGTCCCAAAAAGAAAATCCATTTTTTCTATACTTTGCCCTTACAGCACCACACACCCCCATTGCACCAACAAATGATTTTAAGGGAAAAAGTGGGGCAGGGGCCTATGGTGACTTTGTACATGAAGTGGATTGGTCTGTGGGGCAGGTCGTGGAGGCCCTAAAGCGCACGGGGCAGTTTAAAAATACACTGTTCATTTTCACCTCCGATAACGGTTCTCCACAAAGAAACGGAGAGAGGATGGGAGGCCCCATAGCATCGGTAAAAACATATGGCCATGACCCGAGCAAGCCATGGAGGGGAATGAAAGCCGATATATGGGAAGGAGGTCACCGCGTCCCTTTTATTGCTTCCTGGCCGAAACAAATTAAATCAAATAAGATTAGTCATCAATTAGTATGTCTTACGGACATTATTTCTTCCGTGGCCGCTATTTTAGGGATTCAGCCCAACGAAAAAGCCATGGAGGATAGTTATGATATTTCCCCCATCCTTTTTGGAACGGACGAACCTGTAAGGGAAGATGTGATCCATCATTCCATAGATGGCACTTTCGCCATACGAAAAGGCCATTGGAAACTAATTCTTGGAAAGGATTCGGGAGGGTTTAGCAGAGGGCTTAAAATCAATGGTATTCCTGTGCAAACAGAAGGACAACTTTACAATTTGGCCGAAGATCCGTCAGAGAAAACCAATCGCTATGCAGATTTCCCGGAGAAAGTAACGGAACTTACAACTCTGTTGAACCAATATAAAAATAGGGGCAATAGCCATCAATAACGACCATGAACGTAAAACAGGAAATAAAACTGCCAAAAAATCCCATGCCCATTGTCATAATAGGTGCAGGGGGCATCGTAAAGGATGCCCATTTACCTGCCTATAAAATGGCCAACTTTGAAGTAAAGGGAATTTATGATAAGGTAAGGAAGAAGGCGGCCGGCCTAAAAGCGGAATTTGA
>JBFOLQ010000372.1:0-6791 GCA_040830145.1 Flavobacteriaceae bacterium
ACTCCGGGAAGAACCTATGTGTTCTATGTGCGGGATGATGCAAATTGTGTGCGCCAAAGTAATGTGAACGTAAACGATATTACCACGAACCCCATTGATATTACGGCCTCCTTTGAGCCCTCGTGTAACGGGGCCGATGACGGGGAAATCACCTTTAGCCTAACAGACAATCAAGCCCCGGCCCAACCCCAGATGCGATGGGAACTCTTTGAAGTGGGCAATGCAACTGCAGTAGAGACCAGCGGTGGCAATGTTGCCTGGAGCAACACCATTACCGTTACAGGATTGGAGCCAGGCGATTATTACATAGAAGTCACCGAAGTGGATGCTGGAGGAACTGATGTATGTGAATCCGGTAGTGAAAACGTAGCCATAAAAGAGCTCGAAGCCCTAGGGGGCACCCCAGAGGTTATGGAAGCCATTTCGTGTGCCTCTCCAGGAGTCATTCAAATTAAGACACCATCTGGTGGTGGTGGGGAATACAGCTATACGCTAAGCAGCACCAATTTTGTTGCTGATATCACCAGTGATGGTCGTACCATTGAGGTTCCCATTTCCAATCTTGTGGATGCCACCAGTACTCCAACAACCGTTACCATCACCGTGGAAGACCAATACGGTTGTACGGGTAATTTGGGCAATGTTTCCATTGCTATTTCCCAAAACCCATCCATAGATTCCGTTGCCGTACAAAATTGTTCGGTTCCCTTTAAGGTAACTGTTACCGCCAGTGGTGGTACCACTCCTTACTTATATTCCTTGGATGGGGGGGCTTCCTATACCAACAGCAATGTTTTCAACAACGTAGCTGTAGGCTCCCATGACGTAGTGGTGCTAGACGGCAAGGGTTGTTCAAGCACTACAACGGTTACCGTTCATCCGGCCCTGGAAGCATCGGTAGAGCAAACCAAGCTTATTGACTGTGTCACCTCACCAAACGGCCAAATCACCTTGGAGGTGTTGAAGGGGTCCAGTGGTACGGGCACAGCCAACTATGAATTTGAAATTGATGGTCCTGGGACCAATGACGTTGCCCAAACAGCGCTCACTTCCAATCCTTTTGTTTGGGGTGGTGCCGCTACTGCGGGCACTTATACCGTGACTATTTACGATACGGGAACATCGGGCCCTGAATGTTCAAGGTCATTCGACATTGTGGTTCCCGCAGCCGTGGAACCCAGCTTTGGGGAGTCCCACGAGGATGTAAGTTGTAATGGTGCCAGTGATGGAAGCATTACACTAAATGAAACGGATAATGGCATCAACCCATTGACCTATTCCATTTCTCCTTCACCGACAGGGGTTACCTTCAACAATACCACAAAGACCTTTGAAAACCTTCCAGCTGGAACCTATATCGTAACCGGTAGGGGAACCAACGGATGTGAAACGAGCCTGCCAGGAATAACGATTGCAGAGCCCAATGCCATTACAGTGCCAAATCCTACGGTAGTAGATTTTGCCTGTACAGCGGGCAACAACCCCAACAATGCCACGATAACCGTAGATGGCACCAGCATCACGGGAGGTTCTGGGACATATGTGCGCTACGAATTCATTAAGGATGGCAGTCCAGACCAGGTAGTACAGGATGGCCCCAATGCTTCTTACATTGAAACCAATGTTGCCGGAGGTGATTATACCATCAATGTCTATGACGAAAAAGGATGTATTGGGTCTACCACGGCCACTATAGATGCATTCGTAGAAATCTCAGACCCCGTTGTCTCTGTCACCTCAGATGTTACCTGTAATCCCGGTTCTGATGAGGCGATCCAATTGAGTGCCACGGTCAACCCCACAACAGCCACCCCTAATTTGGAATTTGAGGTGACAGGGCTGGGTGTGACTTACAATCAAACCAATACAACAGGGACCTTTACTGGCTTGGGTGTGGGCAACTACCATGTTGCCATCACCAATACCGATACTGGTTGTGTCATTGAGACCACACACCAAGTGGAGGACCCCAAGACAATTTCTGTGGACGCTACCAAGCTGACGGATGAGCTATGTTTGAACAATGGTACTGATGATGGAAGCTTTGAGGTCACTATCAGTGATTATGCAGGTAACTATAGTTATCAAGTATACGACAGCGAAGACAATGCCATTACAGGCCAAAGTGGTACGGGCAACACGTCCACTGGCCTTACCGTGACCGGTCTTCCAGGTGGTAGTTACTATGTGGAAATAACGGAAACTGCCGCTCCGTTCTGTGTGGAAAAATCAAACCTGATCACCATTAATGCCCCTGAGAGTGCCATTTCTGCTACTGCAGAAGAGGAGCACAGCCCCAGCTGTAGCAATGACCAGGGCATCATTCTGGTGGATCCAGAAGGAGGTGAGGGCCCTTATACCATTCAGTTGACCAATACAACAACAACTGATAGTTATACCCAAAACAACGTTTCGGCCTATGTGTTTGAAGGCTTGGCAGCAGGGTCGTACAACATCACCATCACCGACGCCCTAGGATGTGGTTTCTTTGAAGCCAATAAAATTACCTTGGTGAGACCTGATGCCATCTCGGCTTCCATCGATGCCTCAACCTTGTCGTGTTACAACGCGGCAAATGCGAGCATTACAACAAATGTGGATAACCGAAATGTTTCGCCTGTTTATCAGTACCAACTGAACACCTATACAGATGCCTCGGGAAGTACGCTATTGACCACCTCAGTCAAACAAGATGCCAATAGCTTTGGTTCATTGACCTCCGGTTTTTACAGTGTTACGGTTACCGATGATGTTGGGTGTTCCTTTCAAACGGCTATTGAGGAAATTGTCAACCCTGAACAGGTATCGGCCCAATTGAACTTGGCGAATGCCTTAACCTGCCAGAGCGGGGTGGAGTTATTACTATCCGCCACGGGAGGAAGTGGTTCGTATGAATATAGTGCAGATGGCACCACATATACTTCCATGACCGGCAACTCTGTATCCCTGCCCTTAACAGGTACCTTGGGTGCTGGCACCTATCAGTACTATGTAAGGGATGCCGCTAATGGATGTGAGGCCATTCAATCCAACGCCATCACGGAAGATGCCATTGCTCCCCTTTCCCTGACTGTGGACAAAACGGCTGCAACCATCAACTGTAATGGGGACAATACCGCCATTATATATGCAGATGCAGATGGAGGTCTGGGAGATTATCAGTATGAACTGTACTCTGATGCTTCATTGAGTCCTGCCGCGAGGATTGCCGGACCCCTGGACCAAGGAGTCTTTCCAAACCTTACTGCTGGCACTTACTATGTAACTGTGGTCAGTGGTGACTGTACGACCAATGCCGAGGAAGTCATTATCACGGAACCCACTGAATTGACCTATAGTGATGAGGTGGTAAACGTTAGTTGTTTAGGCGAAGAGGATGGAAGCATTACCGTTACCTTATCAGGTGGTTCCGGAGGGTATCAATATGCCATTTCCCCCAACCTGGACAAGTTTGACGAGGAAAACACCTTTACTGACCTTGCCGCTGGGGAATACACCATAATCGCGCAGGATGGAAACGGATGTTTCATTAAACTGGAGTATGAAATAACCGAACCAACCCTCTTGGAAGTTTCCGGAAGCGCCACCCCAGAAATTTGTACAGGCAGTGAAGATGGTACCATTACCATAGAAATTACAGGTGGCACCGCCCCTTATTCATCGGCCATAAACTCCAATGCGGATGCTGATTTTGTGGAAGGGCGCACAGAATTTGACAACCTGCCCGCGGGTGACCATGTCATTCTTGTAAGGGATGCCAATGGATGCGAGGCCAATACCGTTATCACCGTGGATGCTGGGGTGAACCTCAACGCCACTGTAGAGCCCGTATATGAATGTACTGGAAACTTGCCCGACAACCGTTTGGCCATTACGTTGGAAGATGAAAGTGTGGAGGGCTCCATTATGTACGCATTGGATTCAACAGACTCTGCTGACATGCAATTGGAACCCAATTTCACCAATATTGCCCCTGGCAACCACTATTTGGCCATTGCCCATGAGAATGGTTGTATTAGAACATTCCATTTTGACATCACGGCATTTGAACCATTGGCCTTGTCTCTCGAACAACGAAACCTCAATGAAATCACGGCCATTGCCACGGGGGGCGTGTCAGAATACACTTTCTACTTTGATGGTATCAACAATGGCAATGACAATACCTTTAGAATCATTGAGACCAAAACGTACGAGGTGCGGGTCGTTGATCAGAATGGCTGTGAGGTAGTTTCAGAAATCTTTATGGAGTTCATTGATTTGGAAATTCCCAACTTCTTTAGCCCAAATGGTGACGGGCAAAATGACGTATGGATTCCTGAAAACATAGAGGCCTTCCCAGAAATACTAATAAAGATATTTGATCGTTATGGTAGAGCGATATACGACATACGCGTCGATGATGCTGGATGGGACGGAACGTATGATCTTGAAGGACTTCCATCCGGAGATTACTGGTACGTCATCAAACTCAATGGAGAGCGCGATAAAAGGGAGTTTGTAGGCCATTTCAATCTATATCGCTAACCCACATGAAAGCAAAAACAACCATGCGAAACAAAACACTAGCCTTTATATTGCTCCTCCTTGGGTTTGTCGCACAAGGGCAAGAGCTCAATTCACCCCAGTTGTCACAGTATCTGGCCGATAACCCCTTTGTGCTTTCGCCAACTTACGCGGGAATAGGGGACCACGTCAAAGTTCGTATGAACGGTTTGGCACAATGGGTGGGTATTAAGGATGCCCCTCGAACGCAATCACTTGCTGCCGATATGCGGCTTGGGGAGAAATCGGGATTGGGACTGTTTCTGTATAACGATAGTAACGGATATACCAAGCAACAAGGTGCACGTCTTTCCTTTGCCCACCACCTAACCTTGGATAAATATGAAGACGAGTTCCTTTCTTTTGGGATTTCCTATAATTATAACCAATTTCGGATTGATATTGAAGCATTCAATTTAGCCGGTTTCCCAGATCCCAATGTTATCAACAACAAACAGACCAATAACCACAACTTTGATGTGGGGGCCCTGTATCGATACAACAAATTTTACTTTAGTTTAAATGCTTCCAACATTCTGGGCAAAGATCCCAATGACCTTATCTTTACCCATGACGAGCCCAATGAACTTAGAAATTATTACATCTATTCAGGGTATCGGTACAAAAAGAACAAGAATAGTGACTTTGAAATAGAGCCTTCCGTTCTCTTCAAGTTATTTGAAAGTGATGGTCGGTCTGAAACCGATTTCAACCTAAAGTTTCGTTGGTACAACTTTGAGGATTATTATTATGCCGGTGTCAATTACCGTTTTTTGAACGATCAAATTGGAAAACCCCTTTATGTGGCACCCATCATAGGCCTTAAAAAGAGCAATATTTACTTTGGATATTCCTATCAGGTTATCCTGAATGAAATTTTAGGATACAGTACCGGAACCCATGTGGTCACGGTCGGGGTAGACCTGTTCCAAGGAATCAGTAACTGTAGATGTACTTACTAAGAGGTTAGATGTAAGATTTAAGACCGCTTCGCTCTTAGACGTTGGGCGGTTCAGGAACGAAAAAAAGGAAAAAGGCATCTGACCCACTCACATAGCTTTTTTCTCTTGGGTCTTGACTCCCGATAAAGCAAAAGACCTGTATTTTTGCCCAAAATTTTCACGGTGGATAAAATTACACTCCGCACTATTCGGGTTTATGCCCACCACGGTTGTTTGGAAGAAGAAACAATCATTGGGAGCGATTATCAGGTAAACTTAATTGTTTGGGCCCAATTGGAAAACGCGTGTAAGACTGATGCGCTTAAGGATACCATAGATTATGTCCACCTGAACAAAATAGTAAGAAAGGAAATGCATGTGCCCACTAAACTCCTTGAACATGTTGCCCATAGAATTGTCGACAGCATTTTTTTGGAACTTGAAATGGCACAAAAGGTTCAAGTGGAAGTAGCAAAAATAAACCCGCCAATTGGCGGAGATGTGGCGTCAGTTTCGGTTACCCTGGAAAGAACCCGCAATTGAGGTAACTTTTTGAAACCTTAAAATAACGCACTACCTTTGTGCATTCAATTGGCATCGTGGCCGAGTGGCTAGGCACAGCTCTGCAAAAGCTTGTACAGCGGTTCGAATCCGCTCGATGCCTCTTCTCATTATAAGCCTGTTAGGTTTTCTACACTGGGGACAGCTGTGGTAAGAACCTAACAGGTTTTTTAGTATTCCCTATGAGATATCTTGCCGGCGGACGTTGGTCTTTTCTTTCCGTGACGGTATTTTATTCCCTTATATGTTCGATCCGTTCAATGCCCTTCTCAATATTGAGTCGGTCCTTGGGCAAAAAACCCTTGACAATCAAAAAAATACCACAGGCTACCAAAATGGCCCCCAAGCCTTTTTTTATTCGATGGATTCGATTCGGTGTCAATTTTCTTTTCAATTGTTTGGCAAATAAAATTTTGATAATATCAGTAATTAGATATGCTCCCAACATGGTGGCAAAAAAAACCCATATCCTATTCGCATCATTCTCTAGGCTTGGACCCACCACGATGATGACCCCCAACCAAAAGACAAGCACCCCAATATTTATGAAGTTCAAGAGAAATCCTTTTACAAAAAGACCCAAGTAATTATTTTTTGTGGCCTTGTAAATTGAAATGTTTTCCTTTGAATGGCCCTTTTTAAAGACAATGGTAAGACCGTATACTACCAATATAACTCCCCCAAAAACATAAAGGCCTGGTTGATTGCTCAAGTTTTCCAGCAACTGAAAGGAGCTGAAATACG
>JBFOLQ010000373.1:0-2859 GCA_040830145.1 Flavobacteriaceae bacterium
GGTACCATACAAGTAGATGTAACCTCCCTGCCAGGTAATGGAGGATTCCTATTTAGCATTGACGGAGGACCATGGATTACACCAACGCCTTCCACAGCCACATCATACACCTTTACCAACCTGGCCGCAGGTACATACACCGTTGATGTACAAGACGGCTTCGGGTGCCAGGCAGTACAACAATCTATTACCATTAATCCACAGCTCTTAGCTAGTCCGGTACTTACTGCTGACCTCACTTGTTTAGCGCCAGCATCTGTAACTGTAAATGCCACCGGAGGTTCAGGAGCCTATTCTTACGAATGGTCTAACGATGCCGGCGCGAACTACTTTAGTACTAACTTCGTTGGGAATGTCTTTAGTACCAATACAGCGGGCACCTACCAATTCAGGGTGACAGATACAACGGCACCTACGGCTTGTACTGTTATAACCACTACAGTAATTGTGACTCCTGCGGATACTCCGGTAATTACTACCGTTACACCAACACATATTTTATGTAATGGAGATCGTACTGGAGCCTTAGACGTAGTAATAGACACTTCTATTGGGGCGCCACCATACGTTATCAATGTGGTAGAAACTATTTCTACTACGAACTATGGAACTCAAACGACAGGACTCCCTGCTGGTGATTATGAGGTTACCATCACAGATGATAAAGGTTGTGTTTCCGCACCTTTTGCAGTTACCATTACACAACCAAATGCCATCACTTATGATATTAATTTGGTGCCTATTACCTGTAACCCAGCCACAGGTACAGATCCTGGGTCCATTACCGTTGAAAATTTAGCTGGCGGTACAGCAGAATATACCTATTACCTCACTGGAAATAACGGATACTCTGCTTCTTACGCTACCACCGCAGGAGGAGAAGACCACACTTTTGCTATACTTGAATTTGGTATTTATGAAGTAGATGTAGTAGACGCTAATGGCTGTTCAGTTAGAACCACCAACATCATTGCCTCTCCGCCAAATGATCTTGATATTGATGTGTCTACCGCGACGGTCAGCTGTGCTGCTGGCGGTACGGCAATTGTAACCGTTTCCTCTGCTGTAGGAAGTGGTAATTACGAATTTGCAATCTTAGAAACCTATGCTGTTCCCTATTCTTCCTCTTATCAGGCACCTGATGTTGTTGGAGGAGATACGTCAACATTTACAGGTCTTGTTCCTGGGATTACCTACACTTTTGTGGTTCATGACTTGACAACAGATTGTTACTATTTTGAAACAGCAGCTACCCCGATAGATTCGCCATCAAATATGACAGTAACTTCATTGGTAGAGTCTAATGTAACCTGTACAGGGGCAGCAGATGGAAATGTGACATTTACCTTTGACACTTTCGACGTTCTTGCAACTGATGTCAACTATGAAATATTCAATGCGCAATCCAATGTAACCACAGGGTTTACCGGAACTACCTCAGTTAATCCACCGGCAGGGCCAATTACTATTTCAAATTTTGCCACCTTGCCTCCGGGAGTATATTATATCTTATTGGCAGAAGTTGGAGGGCCTTTTGACGGGTGTTCTATTAGCTCACCAGATTTCACCATAGACGAGGCCACCAACTTGCTTTCGGTAACCGCAGCCTCTCCAGTTAATGATAATTGTAACCCTAATGCAGGTGTTATTACAGCAACTGCACAATTTGGACAAGCACCTTACGAGTTCCAGTATTTGTTAAGTACAGATCCTGCTCCCACAGCCGCTTCGCCAGGTTGGACCACAAATACTACGGCGAACGTGGAGTCTGGAGATTATATAGTGTATGTAAAAGACGCTCATGATTGTATTCAAAACGATCCTATTACCGTAGCCCTTGATGCCAGGCCTGAAATCTCTTTAGCTGTAGTTGATGAGTGTGCGGCAGAAGGTACTTTTGAAGTGCTTGTTACTTTGGATATTCCGAGTGTAGCACCTTATCAATTAAGTGTTAATGGAGGGCCTTTTCAAAATATTACCTTTAACGGTAGTAGTCAGTACACGGTTTCTGGTTTAAGTTCAGGTGCCGGGCAAACTATAGCTGTACGTGATGTGAACGGATGTGCAGATACAGATCCTTTCACCATACAACCAAACCTACAGTTTAATGCCACACTAACAACCTTGTTAGATTGTGAGGCCGGCGCAGCAGCCAATGCTGAAATTACTATAGACGTGTCTATAGGTTCCGGCAACTATGAATACGAAATCACAGGACCTGTTAACCAGGCCAGAACCGCACTGCCTTCAAACCCTTTTACTTGGAATTTGGCTAGCGCAGCTGGCGCTTACACCGTTACTGTTTATGACGTTAGTACTGCTGTTCCAAACTGTTCTGGTACCATTGTAGTAGATGTGCCTGCAGCCGTAACTCCTATTTTCACAGAAACACATTTAGATATTAGCTGTAATGGTGCCAATGACGGTAGTATTACGTTAATCCCGACAGACAACGGCTTGAATCCGCTGGTGTATTCTATTTCTCCGGTTGCCGGAGCTTTTAATGCAGCTACCAACACCTTTGAGAATTTGCCGCCAAACACCTATACAGTTACTGCAACCGGTTCTAATAGCTGTACCACATCTATTGCCGGTATCGTAATTAACGAGCCCGCGGCCATTGTTGTTCCCGCTCCTGCCGTAGTAGAATTTGGATGTACTGTAGGTAATAACCCAGACAATGCTACCATTACCGTAGATGATACCAGCATCACTGGGGGTAGTGGTACCTATGTGGTCTACGAATTCATCAACGATCAGGGTACGCCTGCTCCTGGTGATGACGTAGTGGTACAAACCGGGCCTAATACGGTCTATACCGAAACTAATGTGGCAGGAGGCTCATATATCATCAATGTA
>JBFOLQ010000374.1:0-6603 GCA_040830145.1 Flavobacteriaceae bacterium
AGCGTGTGAGACCTTGGTGACCACCGGGCAGGTGGTGTTGGCCGGGGAAGTTAAGAGCCGTACGTATTTGGATGTACAGAACATTGCCCGTAGGGTCATCAATAAAATTGGGTATACCAAAGGGGAATACCAATTTAGTGGTGATTCCTGTGGGGTCATTTCCCTGATCCATGAGCAATCACCGGATATTAATCAAGGTGTGGACCGTGTCACCAAGGAGGAGCAGGGAGCCGGGGATCAAGGTATGATGTTCGGATATGCCACCAACGAGACCGAAAACTATATGCCCTTGGCCTTGGACATTTCCCATAGGATACTTCAGGTATTGGCCGATTTGAGGCGGGAAGGTACCCAAATTCCCTATTTGAGACCCGATGCCAAGGCTCAGGTGACCATTGAATACTCTGATGATAATGTACCACAACGCATTGATACCATTGTGGTCTCTACCCAGCATGATGGGTTTGATACGGATGCAGTGATGCTCGCCAAAATCAAATCGGATGTTATTGATATCTTGATTCCAAGGGTAAAGGCACAATTGCCAGAATCCATCCAATCCCTGTTCAATGAACAGATAAAGTTTCATGTCAACCCCACGGGAAAATTTGTGATAGGAGGGCCCCACGGGGATACCGGCCTCACGGGGCGAAAGATTATTGTGGATACCTATGGAGGTAAGGGAGCCCATGGTGGCGGGGCCTTTAGTGGTAAGGACCCCAGTAAGGTAGACCGATCGGCTGCCTATGCAGCGCGCCATATTGCGAAGAACCTGGTGGCCGCCGGGGTGGCCAAGGAGATATTGGTCCAAGTGAGCTATGCCATAGGCGTTGTGGAACCTACCTCTATTTTTGTGGATACCTACGGAACATCAAAACTAGGGTTATCAGACGGGGAAATTGCCCAAAAAGTGACCCAATTGTTTGATATGAGGCCCTATGCCATTGAACAACGCCTTAAACTGCGCAATCCCATCTATTTGGAATCAGCGGCCTACGGCCATATGGGTAGGCAGCCCCGAAGAGTGACCAAAGTATTTGAATCGCCATACAATGGTCGTATTGAAACTGAAGTGGAGTTGTTCACATGGGAAAAATTGGATAGGGTACAGGATGTGAAAGCCGCATTTGGATTGTAAGGGCCATCTCAGTCGCGTATATGTTGAAGTAGGGCATATGCCCATTGACCAGTAATGGTTATTCGTAAAAGACCGTCCTTATCGGATATTTTTTTATATGGTCTTTTGTGATTCTGTCCAGATACATATAACTTTCGTTATTGTCTATTCCTTTGCAAATGCCAATGGCAATGTTTTGGGGCGTTGACTTTTCCGTTTTCGTATCTTCAGGAACCATGGCTGTATCTACATAACCGATATAGGTTGCCATTACTTTAATCCCCTTTTCTTCCAATTCTTCCCGTATCGTTTCCGTTAAAATATGTGAGGCCGATTTTGAGGCACAATAAGTGCCAAGCCTTTTTACTATGGCCAAAGCCCCAAGTGATAGGATATTTACGATTCCTGCATGCTCTAATTTTTGCAAAGTTGGAAGAAATGAATTGATCATATCAATTAATCCAATATAATTCACCTTCATTTCCATTAATGCGGCCTGGCTACTTTTTTTTGCCACAAAGGGAACTTTGAACTCTACGCCGGCATTGTTGATCAATAGGTTTGTATCTGAACACTGTTTGGCACATTTCACTATTTGTTCTGGGTCTGTGACGTCCAACGCAATGGTAATAACGGTATCGTAATTGTTGAATAGTGGATTTAGATTTTCCAACTTCAGCCCAGTAGCGTATATTTTTTTTGCCCCTTTCGCCAAACACTCATTGACCAATGCAACCCCTATTCCACCATCTGCCCCTGTTATTAAAATTGTACTATCCTTTATTTTTGCCATTCGTCTTTTTGTATTTGCCCGCATTGGGCTCTATCTCCCCGGTTTAGGGATTCTTACTGTGGTCACGGCAACTGGGATATGGGATGCTTTGCTTGCCGACAGTACCTTCAATTGATGGATTTATGGTAGAAATGACCGTTGAAGTTTTCTTCAGTAAAATATTCCAAAGGTGTTTTTTTTGTCAAGGATTTGAATTCCTTGATGAAGTGACTCTGGTCAAAATAGCCATTATCTAAAATGGTGTCCAAGTAATCAGAATTTCTGTTTAGAAGTATATTCTTAATGACGTCTTGAAATCTTGTTATTTTTTGAAACTCTTTGGCTGTTATTCCAAATTGGGCTTTAAATCCCCTCTCAAACTGTCTGAGGCTTAAATGGGCTTTTTGGGAAAGATCTTCAATGGTATTACTATCAAAATTATAGTACAATTCATCAATGATGGGGTCCCACTTGTCATTTTTCTCCATTATGAAAATCACTGAAGATGTCCCCTAAAAATAATTCTATTTCCTTGATTTTCCCTTCTGTTTCCATGATGTTTTCGAGCTTGTCCAATACCTTTTTCCCATTTTGCCCCCATAAATCTGGTACGGAATAATAACAATCATTCAGTGCTGAAAATGGGATTGGTGAAAAATGCCTAAACGCCCCGCTTTTAAATCGTACTGATATAAATGATATTTTTTTTGCGTCGTCAAAGCGAAACATTTTTCTTGGGCATACCGTATGGGCTTGTGGAAGTTTTTTAGTCTGTATCGATAAAGGTCTGTCGGTATGAAAAATCAACTCCAATCCAGTTCCGGGAAGAACGGCGGGAACCTGGAAATAATCATTACTTGACCTTTCGTACGTATAAAATCTGTCAATATACCTTGAAAGAAAAGTTACGGGTTTGTACGATTTATTTTTTACCATTAAAAGTGTTCAATTATAGGTTCTTCGTATAACAAAGGCATTACTGAATGTATGAAGATTTTGAAGTGCTTGGATGCGTTGTGTTTCTCAACGGCCTTTTCGTTCACGTACGTTTCATATATAAAAAATTCGTTTTCCGTGCCCACCTTTTTTAATAGCTTATAGGTCAAACATCCTTTTTCGGTAAGGCTTTCATTGACCATGGTTTTTGCTAATTCTAAAAACTGCGCTGTTTTTGTGGCCTGTATGTTTAATTGGACAATGATTGTCTTTTTCATAATTGAATAGTATTTGAATCACAAATATGAAAAACGGGGATGCTGTACGATTGTAAAAAAACGACATTTATAGTTCACGGGAACAGGTAGACCGTGGAAAATACATAGGCATAGCCCCTACCAATGGACTTGAACGCCGTGCCAAGGTGTTTTGCCATATAATGGTCATATTGAAACAAAGATAGATTTGTACACAAGGGAGAAACTTGATAAGATGGATAAAATCAAAAGTGTTTTCGGACTTTGATATGGGTACTACACGTTTAATTCGATTTTTTCAGTGTGGTCAATTTTACCCACATCGATGATAATGCCATTGTCTTCACGGGTAACCGCATAGACGAATTTCTCACCCCATTTTACTTCCGAGGCTTTGTAAGAGGACCTTGAATATACGGTCTGGGAAGAAGATTCGTCAAAAGCTTTCATACTAACTATAAACTCGGCATCCTTTTCCATAAGCTGCCCTTTTTTTAAGCCGAATAGGGGGCTGTTGTTCGCAATGGGATGCACAATGGTCCACATATAGGGCATAAATGCCACTTTTTCCCGTTCCAGTTCCAGGGCATAAAAATCCCTCCGATCAGAATCCTTTCGTTTCATGACTAGATTGACCTGTACTTCCAACTCCAATAGTTGATTGCTTTTAGGGTTTACGACCCTGAACATAAGACCATTTATCTCTTGATAAGGTGCTATAACGGCATATTGACTGTACCGAATCATGGTGGAAGGTCGTGAGAACCGACCATATAGCAAGCCGGTTGCCAATGCAAAACCAAGAAGTCCAAGCATGGACTCTATGGCCGCAACGGTATTGGCTAGGTTTCCAATGGGGGCCACTCGGCCATACCCCAGCGTGGTAATGGTCTGGGCACTGAAGAAAAAGGCTTCAACAAAACTCTCAAAAGTAGTAGTGGTTGCAATACCCGTCAGGTTTTCGGTCCCAATGAAGGTATAGGCCGTGGCAAAAACAATGTTGACCGTAAAATAGGCCAAAAGGATAAAGCCGAAAAAACGCAGCCATGGCATGGTTATGAGCGTGTGGAAAAAATTGAGGCGCTCAAAAAACGGGACATTTATTTTTTTTACGTTGAACGACCCGTCTTTGTTCAGTGCACGATAGCCCCCGACATCGTTTTTGGTGCCAAGACCTAAATCGTTGAACGTTCTTCTAATACGTACTGCCATTTAATTTGCATGCTTTGGTTGAACAAGGATACGATTTTTTCAAGTTTAATGTGGGTCCATACAATGTCCGTTGTTATGTCAGATTGGTTTTTGGGACCCTTGGGATTTCAATGACAAATTGCAACTGCTTTGAGGTTTTTGTGAAATTTTTGTAAATCATTGGCATTTTTTGATTTTCCATCTTTATATTTGCCCCTCAAAAGTTCAAACACATATTGAATGGTTATCAAGAAAGGTGGAGGGATTGGACCCTATGAAGCCTTAGCAACCCTTGGTTAGGTATCGATGCCCATCGGCCTCCGAGAAGGTGCTACATTCTACCCCTGTCCTGAACGCGATTCAGGATGTAATACGTGAAAGGGGAAGGATAACAATAATGGACCACGTTTGTGGTACTCACTTTCTTTTTAACTTTTTGATTTTATTGTCCTTTTCCGGGATAGTATTGTGTTTTTAATTTATTTGTTCAACGCTTAAAAATTAAAATCATGAGCGATCAAAAATTTTCAACCAATGCCTTACATGCAGGGCATGATGTAACGTCAAATGCAGGGACAAGAGCTGTACCCATCTATCAGAGCACGGCCTATGTATTCAATGGATCGGACCACGCTGCCAATTTGTTTTCATTGGCCGAACCGGGTAATATTTACACCCGGATCAACAACCCTACCAATGATATCCTAGAGCAGCGGTTGGCTGCTTTGGAGGGAGGTATTGCCTCAGTAGTGACGGCTTCAGGAACGGCAGCCATCAACACTGCCCTATTGGTGCTCCTAAAGTCAGGAGATCATATTGTGGCTTCCAACAGCTTATATGGGGGCACATATAACCTCTTGAACGTTACCCTCCCCAGATTGGGCATTACCACCACTTTTGTGGACCCATCGGACCCTACGAATTTTGGAAAGGCCGTTCAAGATAATACACGGGCGATATTCGTGGAATCATTGGGGAACCCAAAATTGGATGTTTTGGACCTCAAGGCCATTTCCCATGAAGCGAAAAAAGCGAAGGTTCCGTTTATTGTGGACAACACCGTGGCCACTCCCGCTTTGCTGAACCCCATTGCACATGGGGCCAATATTGTCATTCATTCCCTCACAAAATATATCAATGGCAATGGTACGGCCTTGGGAGGGGCCATCATTGATGCGGGTACCTTTGATTGGTCCAGTGGAAAGTTCCCCGAGTTTACGGAACCATCACCAGGGTATCACGGATTGGTATACCATGAAGCCTTGGGACCGGCGGCTTTTATAGCCAAGGTTAGAATAGAAGGACTCAGGGACCATGGTGCTGCCCTAAGTCCATTCAATGCCTTTCAAATTATTCAGGGGTTGGAGACACTACAAGTGCGTATCAAAAGACATAGTGAAAATGCCCTTGCCCTGGCACAATGGCTGCAGGAAAGGGAAGAAGTGGCTTGGGTGAACTATCCCGGTCTATAATCCAGTTCATATAAGGCCTTGGCGGATGCATACCTTCCCGACGGACAGAGCGGATTGGTAACTTTTGGGGCCAAGGGCGGCTATGAGGCAGCCAAAAAAATAGCTGACAACACCAAATTTTTCTCTCTGTTGGCCAATATTGGAGATTCAAAATCCCTGATTATCCATCCGGCAAGTACCACACACCAACAACTCTCGGATGAGGCGCAGGAGACCACGGGAGTGACCAAGGACCTAATCAGGCTTTCAGTGGGCTTGGAGGATTTGGAAGATTTGAAAAGTGATTTGGAACAGGCCTTTGCCACGGTTGATACACCTATTTTGACATAAACGAAAGTCGTTTGCCAATGCTAAATACATTACAAATAAAGGAGTTCAAGACCTTCAGTGGTGCCGTACAGGATATTCAATTGTCATACCAGTTATTTGGCCCGCCATTGCATACGGCCCCTGTTATATTGGTCAACCACGCCCTTACCGGGAATTCGAACGTTACGGGTTCAGAGGGCTGGTGGTCCGCATTAATTGGTTCTGGGAAATGCATTGATACGGACCGGTACACGGTATTGGCCTTCAATGTTCCAGGCAATGGCTATGACGGTTTTTTGATAGATAACTATAAGGATTTTGTGGCAGGGGATGTAGCCAGGATTTTTTTGCTCGGCCTGGAGGATTTGGGCATTGAAAGGCTTTTTGCCATTATTGGGGGATCCCTAGGCGGGGGGATAGCCTGGGAAATGGCCGCACAGAACCCGGGGATTGCAGAGCACCTTATTCCGGTGGCATCTGATTGGAAATCCACAGATTGGTTAATTGCCAATTGTCAAATACAGGAACAGTTCCTGGTAAATTCCAAAC
>JBFOLQ010000375.1:0-11978 GCA_040830145.1 Flavobacteriaceae bacterium
AAGGACCGGAGTTCTATGTACGTACGGTGCAATGGCGGAATGACAGTGGGATAAATGCTCTTTGGTGATTTGCATATGTGCGTTTTAATCTGAAATGGACTCACTCATTTTTTCCAACGAAATCCCTTTGGTTTCAGGCATTTTAATAATTACCCATACTAATTGTAGAACCATCATAAAGGAGAAGAAGGCAAAAATGGGCCAAGGGTTATCACCAAAGATACCCTTATCCTTGTCCAAAAATAAGGGCGTGATCAATGTGATCACAGCAGCAAACACCCAGTGCGTGCCAGTGCCCCAAGATTGTCCGAAGGCCCGCACCTTATTGGGGAAGATTTCTGAGATAAACACCCATATTACGGCTCCCTGACCAATGGCATGCGAAGCAATGAAAATGAGGATAAAGACTAACAATAAGGTAGAATCGGCCCCACTATGGAAGCACCAGGCCACCATGGCCAAACTTACGATATACCCTATTGATCCCATAAGCATTAATTGTCTTCTTCCCAAGTGGTCTATGAGCCTGACCCCAATAAGGGTGAAGATGAGGTTTACGGCCCCAATTGAAATGGAACTGAAGAGTGATTCCTTGGCTGCCAGCCCTGAACGCTCCAAAATCTCTGGGGCATAGTACAACACAAAATTGATACCTGACCATTGGTTGAAAAAGGCCAATAGAAATGCCAACCACAGTGCCTTGGAATATTTTTTTTGAAAAAGTGGTTCCGTAATGGCCCCTGCGACGGAATCCTTAATCTCCACCAGTTTGGTTTTGGCGGTCTCCACATCAAATATGTGATTGAGCACGGTCAAAGCATTGGCATCATCCCCTTTTCTGATGGCAAGCCATCGAGGACTATTTGGGATACGAAGGACCATAAGCGAGTACAATAGGGCGGGAATGGCTTCGACACCAAGCATATACCGCCAATCATTGGCACCTCCCACACCTTTCAGTAGATAGTTGGATATAAAGGCGATGAATATGCCCAAAACAATATTGAACTGGTAAAGGGCTACCAAACGACCTCTTTTTTCAGCATAGGAAACCTCGGAAATATAAATGGGTACTGCCACGGATGAGGCACCTACCCCTAGACCACCGATAAAGCGCATAAACGAAAAAATATAGGGGTCAGGGGCCAGGGCTGAACCCAGGGCCGATATCAAGTAGAGAATGCCAATCCAAAACAAGGTCTTTTTTCTGCCATACCTATCACATGGAATACCTCCCAACAAGGAACCAACCACGGTACCCCAAAGAGCCATTGACATGATAAAGGTGCCGTGAAAAAGGGGGGACGTATCCCATAACTCCTTAATGGGCTGATTGGCCCCTGATATGACCACTGTATCAAAACCAAACAAGAATCCCGCCAGGGCTGCGGTAATACTCCATATGGTGACTTTGTTCATTGTATGGGGTTTTTATCAATCCCATAAACATAGTGAAAAATACCATAGGGCAGGGGTAGAAAATCCTCTAGGGGTACAGAATATCAAATAAGGATTGGGTTAAAACAATGTCTCCAATATATCTTTATCCACTTGTTTGGGCAAGGTTACCTTGAGCTCCGGATGGCGTTCCATTTCACGTTCAATGGCGAAGCGGGCTTCCTTGTTTTGGGCCCAGTTACGACGGGCAATACCATTGTTTACATCGTAAAAGAGCATATTCTTTAACCGTCTTTCCGAATCCGTGGACCCGTCGAGTACCATACCAAATCCACCATTGATGACCTCTCCCCAGCCCACACCTCCTCCATTGTGGATAGAGGTCCATGTGGCCCCCCGAAAGCTGTCTCCAATAACATTGTGAATGGCCATATCGGCCGTGAACTGACTGCCGTCATAAATATTACTGGTTTCCCTAAATGGGGAATCGGTGCCACTCACATCATGGTGATCCCGTCCCAATACCACGGGAGCACTGATATCCCCCATTTCAATGGCCTTGTTAAAGGCCTGTGCTATTTTTATGCGACCCTCGGCATCGGCATAAAGAATGCGGGCTTGGGACCCCACGACCAATTGATTGGCTTCCGCCTGTTCTATCCAGGTAATATTGTCCTGCATTTGCTGCTGTATTTCAGGAGGTGCCGTTCTTTTGATTTCCCGTAGTATGCCCAGGGCCAGCTCATCGGTTTTTCTAAGGTCCTTAGGGTCTCCTGAAGTACAGACCCATCGAAAGGGGCCAAAGCCATAGTCAAAGCACATAGGACCCAAAATATCCTGAACATATGATTTGTACCTGAAATCTATAGCGTTATTTGCCATGACATCAGCTCCTGCGCGTGAGGCCTCCAATAAAAATGCATTCCCATAGTCAAAAAAATAGGTGCCCCTTTCGGTGTGTTTATTGATGGCCGCTACCTGCCTCCGTAGCGATTCCTGTACATGTTCCTTGAACATATCCGGTTGGTCCGCCATAAGCTTGTTGGCTTCGTCAAAAGCGAGCCCAACAGGATAGTATCCCCCGGCCCACGGATTGTGCAAGGAAGTTTGGTCCGATCCCAAATGCACAAAAATACCTGCATTATAAAACTGTTCCCAGACGTCCACAACATTTCCTATGTAGGCAATGGATACGGTTTCATGACGATTCATGGCCTGTTGGGTACGATGGATAAGGGAATCCATATCCTCCACCAATTCATCGACCCAGCCCTGCTCATGTCTTTTTCGGGCTGCTGCCGGGTTTACTTCAGCGCACACAGTGATACAATCTGCGATGGTTCCTGCCTTGGGTTGGGCTCCACTCATACCTCCGAGACCGGCCGTTAAAAAAACCTTTCCCTTGGGGCTTTCCCCGGCCTTCAAAACCTTTCGGAAAGCATTCATTACGGTAATGGTGGTACCATGCACAATACCTTGTGGACCAATGTACATATAGGACCCAGCTGTCATTTGCCCGTATTGGGTGACTCCAAGGGCATTGAACCGCTCCCAGTCGTCATGGCTTGAATAGTTGGGAATCATCATGCCATTGGTGACCACAACCCTTGGGGCATCCTTTGAAGAGGGGAAAAGCCCCATGGGATGCCCTGAGTACATGTGTAAGGTCTGTTCATCCGTCATTTCGGAGAGGTATTTCATCGTAAGCAGGTATTGGGCCCAATTTTGGAATACGGCCCCATTGCCACCATAGGTGATGAGTTCCTCGGGATGTTGCGCTACTGCCGGGTCTAAATTATTTTGGATCATGAGCATGATTGCCGCTGCATGGGATGTTTGGGCCGGATAGGCCTTAAGGGGCCTGGCATACATATCATATTCGGGACGAAATCGGTACATATAGATTCGACCATAGGTTTTGAGCTCTTGGGCAAACTCCACGGCCAGTTCCCCATGCCACTCGTGGGGAAAATACCGCAATGCGTTTTGTACGGCCAGTTTTTTTTCCTCAATGGTGAGGATATCCTTTCTTTTGGGAGCGTGATTGGCGCTCGGGGTAGGACCTTTTTTCGGAGGTAATTCGGAAGGGATTCCTTGAAGGACCAGTTCTTTGAATGTATCTTTCATCTGTTCAAGTTTTATTGCTTTTAATCGGTCAGATGTAATTTGCCATTGAACATATTGGTGGGTATAAAGAATTGTTAAGGCGCATTTGATGGTGGTATTTGGCTTCTCAATGTTTGTTGTACACTACTTCCCCACGCTTAAAGATGGTGCAGGGTTTTAGATTTCCTTGATAATAGGTGATGTCTTGGTAGTTATCTGTATGAAAAACGGCGATATCCGCCAAGCTTTTTGGAATCAATTGCCCCCGGTCGTGAAGATTCAAGGCCTGGGAAGCCCTAAGTGTGATTCCTGCCAATACCTCGGCATTGGTCAGTTTTTCATAGGCCCCCAAAATAGCCGCCTGTGTCAACAGGTCGCCCATGGGTGCGGAACCGGGATTGTGGTCACTGGCAATGGCCACCCTGCCTCCGGCATCCATGATTTTTCGGGCCGGGGTATAGGCACAGCCCAGGCCCATTGAGGCTCCGGGAAGCGCCGTGGCAATGGTATTGCTGTTTGCCAACAAAGCTATTTCCTTGTCCGTGCTGGCCTCTAGATGGTCCGCACTAATGGCATTGATTTCCAAGGCAATGGCACTACCTCCCGTAGTAAATTGGTCGGCGTGCACCGTAATGTCAAAGCCCAGCTCCCTTGCCTTTTGAAAATAGGGCCTGATTTGTGCTGGACTAAAGGCACTTTCCTCCACAAAAGCGTCAATTCGGTTGGTGAGACCTTCCTTTTTTAGGATGGGAAATAACGTTTCGGAGATTTCCGATAGGTATTTCTCCGGGGATTCCTTATGGTCCTTTGGGTGCATATGGGCGGCAAGACAGGTGGGAATCAAGTCCACTGGATTTCCCTCATTGGCCTTTTTGATGGCTTTGAGCATCTTCAGCTCTTCCTCCACAGATAGGCCGTATCCACTTTTTACCTCAAGGGTCGTAGTGCCATTTTTTAAATGTCTTTTTGCCCATTTTTGGGTATGGGCGACCAGCGTGTCCGCACTCGCCTTGCGGGTTTGGGTAACCGTATCCCAGATACCACCGCCGGCCTTGGCAATCTCCAAATACGTCATGCCTGCATTGCGCATGGCATAGTCACGCGCACGATTTCCCCCAAAGCAAATATGGGTGTGGGCATCCACCAGGCCAGGAAGGGCTGTGTGCTTTCCATGTAGCTCATGTACCACACCAAGAAATCCCTTGGCCAGTTTTTCAAAGGGTTCAATGGAAACGATACGGCCATCCTGTACCAAGATTCCAGCATGTTCCAATAGGGTCAATTGGTCATCCTTAATGGGCCCCCTTTCCGGAAGCCCGTCCATGGTTACTACTTGGGAGAATGGTCCAATCAATGTTTGGTTTGTCATATTTTTTGCTTTTTTGGATCTAAGTCCTAGGTCCCTTTTCTATGTCAATACTGTTCAAATTCTTCTGAGTGTGGCGTCTTCAAATGTATATTTTCGGTTTTTTGGGCCTTATTGACGACGCTCAATACTGTTTTGTCCCGTATCATTCCCAAGGCGATTTCAATATCATCCGCAAAGACCCGATCTACTTCGGCGAAGGATACTTTTTCACGTAGGGCCTTATGTACCTTATTGAGCAGCACTCCTGATTTTAAGGGCTTTCGAAACTCAAAGGCCTGCGCGGCGGTCAGCAGTTCTATGGCCAATATCTTTTCAACGTTCTTCAATACCTTAAAGGCCTTGCGCCCACTGATGGACCCCATACTTACATGGTCTTCCTGCCCCATTGATGTGGGAATGCTGTCAGCACTGGCAGGGAAACATTGGCCCTTGTTCTCACTGGCAAGCGCTGCACTGGTATACTGTAAGATCATATACCCGCTGTTGATTCCCGTGTCCTTCATGAGTAGCTGGGGTACCCCGTGGCCCCCTTCGAGGGCTAGGTAGATGCGACGGTCTGAGATATTGCCCAGTTCGGAAGCAGCCAGACAGGCATAGTCCAATGCCATGGCCAAGGGTTGACCATGAAAGTTGCCACCACTTATGGTCAATGTCCCATCTATGATGACGGGGTTATCGGTCACTGAGTTCAATTCTACTTCCAAAAGCTCCTTTAGATGCAACCATGCATTACGGGAGGCCCCATGTACTTGGGGAATACACCTTAGTGAGTAGGGGTCCTGTACCCGGTCACAATCAATATGGTCTTCCATGATTTCAGAATCTTGGAGCATGTATTTGATTCGTTGTGCCACATGGCGGTTTCCCTTGAAAGGTCTTAGGGCATGCAGTTCATCAAAGAAAGGTTTGACCGACCCCTGAAGGCCTTCTATCATCATGGCCCCGATGATATCGGCCTGCGAAAGGCATGCGTGCATTTTTTCCACGACCTGTACGGCATGGGCCGCAATGAATTGGGTGCCATTGATCAGCGCCAGACCTTCCTTGGGCCCCAATTGTAGTGGTTTTAACCCCTTTTTTTGAAAAAGTGTTTCGGTTGATAGTACCTCCCCTTGGTAATGCACCTTGCCAAAACCGATCAGCGGGAGAAAAAGGTGGGATAGGGGGGCCAAATCGCCCGAAGCACCCACGGATCCCTGTGCTGGCACCAAGGGTAGGGCATCGTTTTCAATATGCCATAAGATACGTTCCAAAGTGGTCGGGGCCACACCTGAATACCCCTTGGCCAGTGCGTGGGCCTTAAGAATGAGCATTAGTTTGGTGCCTTGATGGTCAATGGGCCTGCCCACCCCTACACTGTGACTTTTGAGAATATTGGTTTGCAGGATGCGGGTTTCCTCAGAAGAAATCTGAGTGGTACAAAGGGGGCCAAAGCCTGTGTTGATACCGTATACCGGGTCTCCTTTTTTAACTATCCGATGTACTATGTCCTGACTTTTTTGTACCCGTGTCATAGTGTCCTTGGAGAATGTGGCCTGGGTACGGCCATTTGCAATGGCAATGGCTATCCCGGCAGTAAGGAAATCTTCCCCCAGTTTAAAGGTTTTAGGAGCGTTGTTCATGACTTAAAATTTGTAATCTCAAAAATATCAATTACGTTTGATAATCAGAAATACTATTTTAATCAATACTTGATGCTTATAAGTAATCAATTAGAACTGCGTCATCTTCGATATTTCCTTGCCGTGGCAGAGGAGCTCCACTTTCGTAAGGCGGCGGATAAGTTGTTTATTTCCCAACCCGGATTAAGTCGTCAAGTTCGGCAGATGGAAGAAGTGTTGGGCGTTTCACTTTTTGTTCGGGATAAAAAAAGGGTAAGACTTACAGAGGCTGGAAAATATTTTAAGGAAGAGGTGATTGCCATCATCAACCGTTTGGAGCAAAATGCAAGGCAGTTACAACATATCCAAGAGGGGAGGGTAGGGGAAATCCGCATTGGTTTTTTGGGTTCGGCCATGCAAAATGTGGTTCCTAAAATGTTATTGCAATTACAGGACGGCCATCCAGATATCCAGACAACATTGTTGGAATTGGCCAACGGTGACCAAGTGGACGCCCTACTAAAGAATCAATTGGACCTAGGGTTTGTACGGCTTGCCAAGGTACCTCCCCAATTACAGATAAAGCCTGTGTTCCGGGACAGTTTTTCCCTTGTCCTGCCCCAAGATTATCCCCAGATTCGGGGAGACTTCAAAGGGGTATCTGAAATGGCCAAGGAAAATTTTATCCTTTTCCAGAAAGAGTACAGTCCCATGTATTATGAGACGGTCTTAAGTATTTGTGAGGATGCCGGTTTTACCCCTACAATCAGTCATAAGACAGTGCATGCACATACCATATTTAAATTGGTGGAGAATAAATTTGGAGTGGCCATTGTACCCAGCTCACTTCGGTATGGTTTTGATATGAAAGTACGATTTGTTGAGTTAAGGGGAATTCCCCAAAAAGCAGTTTTGTCTGTCATTTGGAAAGCGCATAATCCCAATCCGGTATTTCAAAAATGTATTAGGCCCATTTTGGGAATTTAAGGGGCCTCCATCAGTATTGAGAATGATAAAGGCCGTGGCGTAATGCGTTCTGTGGGATATTCAAGAATTGTCCCTTTAACGAATTTTCGGGCCCTTTAACAATAGGTCTTTATATCATGGCCCAAAACTGCTATTTTTCAGGCGAATGAGAACAATTTGAAACAGGTTTGTGCTTCAAAAGTGCACTTCCTGGGAAGCGTAATGTATATATCGCGTATATGAAAAAGACTGTTTTTCTATCCTTGCTTTCCATCTTGGTTATAGGCTGTAAAGGAGATGACGAGGTGACCATACAGTATGGGCCTCTTATCCACTACACTTTTGATGGGGATTTCACCAATTTGGCCGATGGTAAAAATAATGGGGTTCAAACCGGAGGGGTGACCTTTGTGGAGGACAGAAAGGGAAGTCCAAAAAGTGCCGTGCACTTGGATGGGATTGATGACTACATCACATTTAAAAATCCATTGCGGGAAAATGGAAATGCCTTTTCCATCAGTCTATGGATACGGAATGGTGAGATTTTCAATGGGAACCAAGTGGTGGTCTTACGTGGGGCTACGGTAACGGGTATAAGGGCCTCAAAACAGGACAGTATTACCTCTTCCATTTGTTTTGACAACTATATAGGGTCGGGATGGCGAATGGTTTGTCACGATATACCCTATGAGGGGTGGTTTCATGTGGTTGGGATATACCAGCGGCATGAAAAGGGCAAGCTGTACATCAATGGGGTTTTGGCCAATCAAGATACCAAAGTTCCTTCCACGGATGTAAGTAAGGATTTTCGGTTGGATTCCCACTTGGGGGCCATTATTAGGAAACATGTCACCGGTGACCCCAATACTTTCTGGAATGGGCAAATTGATGATTTCCGTATGTACGAACGGGCATTGACCAATGATGAGGTGAGTGAATTGTACAACGAATAGAACCAATATTGCTTTCAGGGTAGGAATACCCCTTTTTGGGTATAAGTTTTCGGAAGCATCCGCTTTTTTGGTACAATGAAGCCCTTTGGGTATAAGGTTTCCTTTGATTGACAAGAATGGTATGGTTATTTTTGACTAAAATCCGTACCATGGTTTTTGACCTTATTAAGAAAAGACGATCCGTATTCCCTCCCCAATATACCGATAAACCTATTGAAAGGGAGGTGCTGCAGCAGTTGTTGGAAGCGGCCAATTGGGCACCCACGCACAAAAAGACCGAACCTTGGCGTTTTAAGGTATTCACGGGAAAGGCGAGGAATGATCTTGGGGATTTCCTGTCCAATAAATATCAGGAAGTGGACCCCATGCCCAAAACAACAAAGAGTAAGAAACTCCGTGAAAACCCTAGACGTTCCGGGGCCGTGATTGCCATCTGTATGCAACGGGACCCCATGGAACGTATTCCTGAATGGGAAGAGGTAGCTGCCGTCTCCATGGCTGTACAGAATATATGGCTTGGCTGTACGGAAATGGGCATTGGATGCTATTGGAGTTCCCCCGGCATCATTACCTATATGCATGAATTCCTTGACTTGGCGGAAGGGGAACGTTGTCTTGGGTTTTTGTACATGGGATATATGGAAGGTGACCTTCCGGAGCAGGACCGCGGCCCCATCGCCGATAAGGTGGAATGGTTGGGATAATCCTTACTTTTTCCTTACATATTGGAATATACCACCACCCTGGCGAAGTTCCATGGCATGGGTATTGGGGTCAAATGACATGACAAGTCCGGCCCTATCAAACCGAAACCGACTTTTCCCCGTGGCCGTCAATGGAATCTCTGATTGTCCCGTTCCCTGGGCATATAATTGACCTTTCTTTATGTATACCTTGATTTTAATGGGAATTTGCTCTGATTCATAGTTGCCAACAAAGGCTTTTAGCGCTGACCTTGAGAGGGATATTTCGTCAAATGTGGGCATTTGATAGTCCTTTCCATAGTAGCTGTGCAGAAGGGCAACATATATCTCGTTATTCGTGAAATTGGAACCGTTGGAAGTAACGGCGAATGCCAGGTTATCATTTGGGATATAACCCAAGAATGACGTAAAACCGTCGATGCCACCACCGTGGCCGTATCCTTTTTTGGTACTGTAGGGAAAGGTCATCATACCAAAACCGAATCCTTTTTCAGGGGGTAGCATGGCTTTCAAATTTTCATGGGTGATGAGCTTTCCCGCGAAAAGGGCCGTTATAAAGGTTGTTAGGTCAGAGGGCGTTGACACCAGGGCACCAGCACCTAGGGGAGTGCTCATATCCGTTTCCTCGGCCTTTATCCATTTTTTGTGGTATCTGTAGGAATGGCATTCGTTGTTCGCAATGGTGATGTCCCCGCCCACGTAGGTATTGGTAATACCCAAGGGGCCTATGATTTTTTCCTGGAGTAATTCGGCGTAGGGCTTTTGAAAGACATCTTCCAAAATAAAGGTCAAAAGCACAAAGTTTGAGTTACTATATTCAGTTTTGCTTCCCGGGTCAAATACACTTCCACCTGATACTATGGTCTTCAATAGTTCCGTCTTGGTTTTTCCCTTGGTGTTCCATTTTAGGTATGTGGGGCTATTGGTAAAGTTGAAGATGCCACTTCTATGGTTCAGCAGTTGTTTTAAACTTATTTTTTGGGCGTTTTTGACCTGTGGATAAAAATCTGCCAATTGCTGGTCCAGTGTAAGTTTGCCTTCCTCCTGAGCCATGAGGACCAATGTGGCGGTAAACATTTTGGTAATACTGCCAACACGATACTTGGTCTTTGTGGTCGCTTTGGTTTGGCGGGCCATCTCAGCATGGCCAATGGCTTTTTCATACAGTATTTCCCCATCGTGGACCACAATGACACTTCCCATGAACTTGTCGTTGATATCCAAAAGATATAATAGGCTGTCCATCTGGGACGCATTGTACTCTTGGGCAATGGCTTGGGAAATGATCAGACTACATAAAAGACCCCATATTTTTCTCATGGCAAAACGTTTGTGATGGATGTTGGTTTTTGGATTGATCAATTGCGGGAATTTTTTCCACCGACCTTCTATATGGATATGTCAGGGTACTGCCCATTTCCCACAGCATATCTTTGCTTGTGGTCACTTCTCTTATTATAGGGCGCATGGTGCTTGTCTCCTTGGTGAATTTGGTCATGGGTTGATAGTAAACAGGGACTCTTTGTATTCCCAGGTAACGGAAATAAAGAGAACCAGAAAAGCGATTGCCACAACAAATTTGAGAAAGGTCCCGGTCAAAAAGCCCAAAAAGGAGCCAAAGGCGGCCTTTGTGGCTGTTTTTTTATCAGACTTATTGGATAATTCCCCTACTAAGGCGCCCACAAAAGGCCAAACGATGATACCCAAAGGGCCGAGGATGGGAAACAGTATGGCCACTAAGATTCCTATGGTGGCACCCCACATCCCCGCCCTGGTCCCACCAAATTTTTTGGTGCCCATGGCTGGAATAATGTAGTCAAGTACGGTAATGGCCAGGGCAATGACGAGGGTAACGCCCAAAACCCACCAATTGTCAGGGACAGCCTTGGTGAGGTAAAGCAACAAAAGCCCTACCCAGCTTAAAGGTGGGCCAGGGAGTACTGGTACAAAACTTCCTATGATACCCATAAGGGCAAAAAGGAGTCCAATGATTAAAAGAGCGATGTCCATTGCGTTCAAATTACATGGATTTGACGAAGATAGCAGGGAAATGTTACAGTAAATACCGGATTTGGGAAGATGTGAAAGGGGCCATTTTTTGACTTCTTTACTGCATGGCCATGCCTTTTCCCCAAATACCGGAACTAAGGATCGTCTATTGGTTGTTTGGATTTGTTACGATGTTATTTGTCTATAAATTTTTACACATATATCAGATAAAAGATAAAATTGATGAGAAATTAAAACTTAATTAATAAGATAAATACATAAAAATGCACAATGGATGTTAAAAATATAGAGATCAACTAAAATTCAAACACCTAAAGAGAAGCAAATGAAATAAACGATTAAAATTAGAAAAATGAACAACAAACTTAAACTTACTCGAACCTTACTCGTAGGCTTTTTTTGTATGCTCTTTTTGGCATGTGATAAAGAAGAGGTTACGAATGTTCCCGAAACCGATGTGTCCGGGAGTGAATTACTATCAGAGGATATAGTCCGTGCCAAAATAGATGAAGCACTGCGGTCATCAGAAGGCCAAAAGCATTTAAGTACTGCTTTGCGAACAGCGGATGGCCAACAGCTTTATATGGGCTATTACCGCCTTTATGGCCAGGAGAGTGATCTGACCAACTTGGAAAATGTGCCTTCCGATATTGACGTGGTCATTCTTTTTGGTTGGGGAAAACCTTGGGGGTTTACAAATTATGAGTATCCTCCATCGTTTAAACTAAAATTGAAGAATGAGATTATCCCCAAATTACAAAGAAGGGGGATAAAAGTTGTGGTAACGGGGGAGATAGAGATTCCTTCCGGAGTATCACATAACCAGCAAGGGTATGCGCATGTAGCAGACAGAATCATGAACGAACTGATT
>JBFOLQ010000376.1:0-2270 GCA_040830145.1 Flavobacteriaceae bacterium
CGGGCCAACTTTTCAAGTTCATCTTCACTCGACATCTTTTCCAGGATTTTCTTGTCCTTTTCTATTTCACCTTGAAGAAATTCCTTTTGTTTTTCCAACTTATTGATCTCTTTGCCCAACTCCATATGTATCAACAGGGAATTAGTATCAAAAAAGGCCATCCAAATTGCAAAAATGGTCAGGACCAAAACGTACATGTTGGTCATTAACTTGAACCATTTTTTATTTCTCAATTCCTTTAATCCCATAGTTAGACCAATTTATTGTTGATAATGGTCCTTACTATATCCACCGCAACCGTGTTATAATGGTTATTGGGTATTATGATGTCGGCAAATTCTTTTGAAGGCTCAATGAATTGTTCGTGCATTGGTTTTACTGCTGTTTGGTATCGGGTAAGAACTTTTTGAAGGTCGTGCCCCCGTTCTTTGATATCCCTTTGCAAACGTCTGATTAATCTCTCATCGGAATCCGCGTGCACAAAAATCTTAATATCGAACATATCCCTAAGCTTGGGATTGCTGAGCACCAAAATACCCTCCACGATCATAACTTTACGGGGAGGTGTATGGATGGTCTCGTCCAATCGGGTCTCCTCAACAAAAGAATAAATGGGTTTATTAATGGCCTTGCCCTGCCGCAATTGTTCCAGATGGGAGATGAGTAGCTCAAAATCAATGGAATTAGGGTGGTCAAAGTTGACTTTTGCCCGTTCCTCTTTGGTCATATGGGAGAGGTCGTTGTAGTATGAATCCTGTGAGATGACACATACTTCATTTTCGGGCAATTGGTCTACGATTTGGTTGACCACGGTGGTTTTTCCACAGCCGGTCCCCCCGGCAATCCCTATAATCAGCATAACGATTATTTTAATCCCAAAAGTAAACATTTGGTAAGATTTGAGCTTGTCAATCTTGGTGCATAGTTAGGTATGATAATCTTTTCAAGGAATGACCTTTGTCATAATTCGCTAAAGTTAATGAGGGTAGTTTTGCTTGGAATATTAGCTTTAACCGTATATTTAGCAGGATAACCTATGTCAACAAATTTTATGGAAAAATCCTTTAGAATCCAGGTAGATGAGGACTTGGATTTTCAACTTTCCGAAGATGAAATTTCTAAACTGGACCTTATCAGAACAGGTGATGACAGCTTCCATTTACTTAAGGATGGAACGTCTTACCATGTAAGAATTGTAAAAGCTGATTTTTCAAATCGGTTGTATACTTTAAGTATCAACGGAAATGAACATCAGGCTACTATTAAGACCCCTTTGGATGAACTTATCAATGAGATGGGTTTTGCCTCCAATGGTTCCAAGAACATCGACTCGATTTCTGCTCCTATGCCAGGATTGATCCTGGATATTTCCGTAGAGGAAGGACAGGAAGTCAAGGATGACGATCAATTAATGGTCCTAGAGGCCATGAAAATGGAGAATATCATTACTTCTCCAAGAAATGGTACTATCAAAAAAATAGCCGTAAAGCAAGGCGATGCGGTGGAAAAAGCACAATTATTGATCGAATTTGAATAAGGAACAGATGAAAAAAATATTGATTGCCAACCGCGGAGAAATAGCCATACGTGTTATGAAAACCGCTAAAAAAATGGGCATACGCACCGTAGCGGTATTTTCCACAGCAGATAGGAATGCACCCCATGTTAGATTTGCCGATGAGGCAGTTTGCATTGGAGAGGCACCTTCAAACCAATCTTATCTACGTGGCGACAAGATTATAGAAGAGGCAAAAAAGCTTCAGGTTGATGGGATACACCCAGGCTATGGCTTTTTGAGTGAAAACGCTGATTTTGCCGAAGCAGTTGAAAAAAACGGATTGACCTTTATTGGACCTAAATCCAAGGCAATACGCATAATGGGAAGTAAGTTGGCCGCTAAGGAAGCGGTAAAAGAATACGATATTCCTATGGTGCCCGGTATTGATGAAGCCATTACAGATGTGAAAAAAGCGCATGAAATCGCTAATGAGATAGGCTATCCTGTCCTAATTAAGGCCTCTGCCGGTGGTGGAGGAAAAGGGATGCGTGTTGTAGAAAAAGAAGAAGATTTGGAATCTGGAATGGAACGGGCCATTAGTGAGGCAACATCAGCATTTGGTGATGGCTCCGTATTTGTTGAAAAATACGTGACCTCGCCAAGGCATATTGAGGTTCAGGTAATGGCAGATACCCATGGCAACGTACTCCACTTTTTTGAACGTGAGTGTAGCGTTCAAAGAAGGCACCAAAAAGTTGTTGAAGAAGCTCCA
>JBFOLQ010000377.1:0-4236 GCA_040830145.1 Flavobacteriaceae bacterium
CTTATTTGTGGTCCTGTTCATGGCCTCTTTGGGCCATGCACAACATTGCCCAGCTAATTTTTCCAAGGAACAATTGGAAGAACTGGCCCATATCCTGGAAGATAATCTTCCCAAAATGGCCGTAGTACGAAAATGGGCCAGGGAGAACAATAGGCCCGATATTGAAATGGCCACCAACCGGCTGGAATGGTTTGCCAAGGATAGGGCCCGCTACATTCGAAAACACAAAGACACTGATTTTGAAGCGGTATGCAATCGGATGTTTCACCCTACATACCGTGAATATCTTTCAGATTATATGACCTTGACCATTCCTATGCCCTATGTTAAAATGTACGGCTTTTTGGATGATATAACCTATACTAAGTACAAATGATACCTAAGAGCCTGGTTAAGTTTTATCCTTCGGTTTTGTTATGGTTCTTTTTGATATGCTTACTCACACTGAGTGTTGCCCATGCCCAAGTACATATCCAGTATCAATTTGACAAATCTGTCCATGACGCCATGGAAAAAGGGAATGGGTCGTTGGCAGAGCGGCTCCAACAAGGAAAACTGGGCAGTATTGTGCTTTTAGGGGGAGAGCTGCCCAAGCAAATTGAAAAACAAGGGCTGCCCGTTACTATAAGCCTTGGCTTATTCATAAAGGACAACGGTTATGGAGGAGGCATGATTTGGGTGCCACAAGAGATGGAAACCAAATTGTTCTCGGGAGATCTTTTTTTTCCAAGAGACCTTTTCTTCCCGGGCGACCTATTTGATAGGCTGGCCCCAGGCCATTACAAAATTGTATTTTTTATACAATCTTCCAGTTTTAATCTCCTAGGGGATAATCCCATATACCAATCCCCCAAACAAACCTTGGATTTTTATTGGAGATGACCTATTACCGTACATTATTGACGCTAGTCTGCCTATTCCTATGCGGGGCCTGTACCCCACAGGAAAAGAGACTCCCTAAATTAAAGATAACCCCTTCCGTTATAAATGATGACGGGATTCCCGCCCAAACCATATCATTGGTCATGGATAATGGACAGCAGTTGTTCATAGCCCAGGTACCCCATAAAAAAGATATCAAGGAACAGGAGATGGAACGCTTGGGCCTACCACCAAATACAGTCTTCGCTTTTTCCAGTAGGGGAACCGGGTTTCAACAGTATCAATACGGTCTTTTGGAGGAGGAAACACTAAAGGTGTTTGAGGTTTTTCATGAAGAGGATGGCTCCATTTCCCAACCCGCAATGGTCCAAAAATATACGCTGCAAGAGGGCAGGTGGGAGGTCATTTCGTTGGAGCCAACCAATGATTGGACAGCGTATCGAAATCAACATTGGAACCCCCAAAAAGGGCACTATTACTTTTCAGAACAATTTACGTACGAATATTATCATGAAAAGGCCCCAGGTTATACTGAAAAGGGGGTGTTCAGTTTTTTTCATGACCCCATGACAGGAACCATGTTGCTTACCCAAGGGGAGAGTTTTTCTGATGAAATGACCCAATTTGTGCTTATCAGGCCCAAAAAAGATTATATCGTCTCTTACACCAACGAACATTCCCAAACCCGAATTGACACCATCCCCCAGGATGATTTTTATGGGGAGTACCCTCACCTATTTGCATCCGACCTATTGGCCGATTTCCCAAAGTACTACCATCCCGTGGAAAATAGCAGTAGAACTTTCGGAAAACAAGATCCCAAATTTTGTATTTCAGGGTATACCGCCAAAGACTACAAACCTACTTACGCCGGTAATGATAAAACCGTAATCTCTTTGGCCATTTATCCCTTTGATCTTTCTAACCTCTATTTACTCCAAAAAACCAGGGCCATGCCAGAAGGCGGTTTGCCCATTCACATTTCGGGTTGGCAGATTCCCGGAAATCTATTGGTGGTCAAAGATCACTCGGAAATAAATGGGCTGGACATAGGTTTTGAACTAAGCTGTATTTCCGCCACGGAATACCACCTTACCCTTACAGAACACTAAAAAATAGACACATGAAGACATACAACGTATTTTCTCTCTGGGCCTTTTGCATGTTGGCCATCCTAAGCTGTAAACAAGACGTAAAAAATCAGTCCAAGGAAGCCGAACAAATCACCAAGGATATATTGAAAGGTGAGACCACAAATTCGGAATCCTCGGCCTGTGACCTGTTTACCAATGAAATCCTATTGGACGTTTTTCCGAAAGCCACCCACATTCAACCAGAATCCGATGAGCGACCCTATCCCAGATGCTCCTACTATTTTGACATATCTGGAGCATCCTATTACACAGGCTTGACGGTGGCAAAAGGGATGGGAAGTGAAACTTCACTGGAAAATAGCATGAAGTATTTTCCGGATAAACAGTCTGTTTCCGGCTTGGGCAAAAAAGCCTACTATATTGCCCGTATTGGACAAATGTCTATATGGACGGGCAAAGACCTCATCCATGTTTCCGTTACCATTGATGGAAAAGGAAACGAAACGTCAAGCAAATCATTGGCAAGGGTTTTATTGAAAAAAATGTAATGTCAGGTCCACCAAAGATGATGGAATCATTGAACTCGTCTTGGGTTTGTTATTCTCCTCCCAAATGTTCTTTTGGCATTTGTTCCTTACCCCAGGACGAGTTCATCATCTTTCCACTGCATCACAACATCACAATTCCCCACAGACCTTGACCTTGACCTTCGTGGCATTGGGCAAATACGCCAAAGGCGTATCATTTATGGTCAACACCTCTATGGATGCCTCCTTCGCCCCAGCCGTAACCGCATTTTTGATAGCCTCTCCCTTCACTTCCTCAATGGCGTCCTCACGACTTATCTCAGCTAGATTATAAACCCGCTCTGCCTCCCCACCAATTTGGGCAATACAGGCACCATAGGCATTCGCCACTTCGTAATGGGGCGGACGTACAATCTCTGACACTCCCTCCATATGATCCGGTAGAATGGGAGAGCCGCCCCCAACCAAAACAACGGGAATCGCCTGATTGTCCGTTTTCACTTTGTCTATGAGCTGATTGATTTTTTTTGAAACGATTTCCCCTATTTGCTGTTTGACCACATGGGAATCTTGTTTGAACTGATTTTCAAGTTTTCCCGAAATGGCATTTATGGCAAGCGTCCCTTCTATGGAAAGTTGTTCATTTAAAATAGCATAATCTGATAGGGTACAAGTGTCGCCCCCAAAACAGAATGCTTCTTCCGTAATACGAAAGCCCACACTTTGGGGCCCCACTTTCATTTGATCTTTTTCTTGGGCTACGATGGTCCCCCCACCCAAGCCTATGGCCACCACATCGGGCATCCTAAAGTTGGTGTTGACACCTCCCACACTGGCAGCCCTATTGCTTTCCCTTGGAAACTGGTTCACCAGAACGCCGGCATCCGAGGTGGTCCCACCCACATCAATGACAATTCCATTCTTTACGCCGGAAAGGGCCCCCGCCCCCCGAATACTGTTCGTGGGGCCACAGGCAATGGTCAGTACCGGAAATTGCCTCGCATTTTCGATAGACATCAACGTGCCATCATTTTGTCCAAAATAAAGCTGCGCATCTACCTTGTTCCTTTTCACCACTTCTTGAAACGAGTTGGTGATTTTTATGGCAATATCATGGAGCATGGCATTTAGTATTGTGGCGTTCTCCCGCTCCAATAGACCCAGACTCCCAATTTGGTGCGACATGCTTATGGCCACACTCTCGTCTAGTATCTCCCGGGCCATGGCAGCCACCTTTTGCTCTTGGTCCGGATTGATTTTTGAAAAAATTCCAGTGATGGCTATCGCCTCAACCTTCCCTTTCATGGTGTAGAGCACATCGGCAATCTCCACTTCATCCAACGCGTGAATGGGCCTCCCATCAAACTCATAACCTCCCTTTACCATATGTACATGGCCTTCCAAGATAGCCTTTAGGTCCTCTGGAAAACCCGACAGGGGGGGAATCATCTGGGAAGCGGGCTTGCATATACGTATGATCCCTACTTTATTGAGATGCTTGCGTTCCACAATGGCATTGGTACAATGCGTGGTCCCCAACATAACATACCGTACTTCACTCGGTGAAATGGTTGAGGATTCCAGCACATGTTTCATGGCATTTTCTATACCCGTTGATATATCTGCAGTAGTGGGATGTTTTGTTTTCGCAATGACTTCGTTCTCCTTGCTTACCAGTACACAATCCGTATTGGTACCCCCTACATCAATTCCTATTTTATATGATTTCATAA
>JBFOLQ010000378.1:0-2316 GCA_040830145.1 Flavobacteriaceae bacterium
ATATTTTCCCCAACTTCTTATCCTTTTCGCTACCTTTTTGTTGACATCCACGGGCCTATATGCCCAAAAGGTGGAGTGGCTCTCTTGGAACGAGGCCATGGAAAAGGCCCAAACGGATACCCACCCCAAAAAAGTCTTTGTGGATATTTACACCGACTGGTGTGGATGGTGCAAAAAAATGGACAGGGACACTTTCCAAAATCCGGAGGTGGCCGCTTATATGCGTGAGCATTTTTATATGGTAAAGTTGGATGGGGAAGGCAAGGACCCCATTGAATACAAGGGCAAGGTCTACAATTTTGTGGCGTCAGGCCGTAGGGGGTATCACGAATTTGCCGCTGCCCTGATGAACGGGCGTATGAGTTACCCCACCACTGTTTTTTTGGATGAGGACGTTAATATGCTCTCCCCGGTCCCCGGTTACCAAAAGCCTGGACCCTTCTTGGAAATTGCCATGTACTTTGGCGACAATATCTATAAGGAACAAGACTGGAAGACCTATAGCGGCCAAGGTAAATAATCCCTAAATGCGAAACGAAACCTTGGAGGTGCCAGATTCCTTTTTAAACATTCCAATTCTCACATTCCTCCCTTGAAAAGGCCTGTTCGGCCCTTTGCTGGCCATACTCCCGTCTGTTAAAAAGTGTTGATGTCGAGCTGTCCAGGGTCTCACCCATGGACCGTGCGGGCTGAATGATCTTAATCTTAAAGGAACGGTAGGTCTTTCCATTCACCTGAACGGAATCCCTCCCCATGGATTTCAAGAGGTCGTTCACGAAAAGAAATTGCCCAACATCATTTTGGAAAATCTCGGCCAAGGTAATCTCCAACAAGGCACGCTCCGCAGCCCCAACAATGGTATAGGTCTTGTCATGGTCCACATCCAAAATACCCGAATTGCAGTTAATTACGAATATATGCCAATCATCCCCATCATTCCGTTCATTGATTTCATCTATGGCATCCTTTAGAGGCGTGATATTGCGAATCCCCCCATCCACATTTTCATAGGATATCTGACCATCGGCACTTTGTACGGTATCCACCGGAGGCCATATGATGGGCATGGTGGTAGACGCAACGATTGCCTTGTTCAATTGCAAACTATCCGCAAAATCGGTCGCCTTTCGGGCCCTATACATTCCATCTGTCAAGGATACATAGCCCATTTTAAAAACCGTGTCCCCAAATCCATCCACTTGTATCAAGCCTGATAAGGTATCCAACAAAGGGGAATTGTCGGCCAAGCTCCGTAGCTTTTTCAGGTTGTCAAATATATCGGTAACGATTCGCTGTCTTTTTTTTCTGGAGAACAGGGCCCCTAAGGATTGAAAAAAATTGAGTTTGGGAACGAGGTCATTCAGGATATTCCCAGTCTTGGGAACACCATTTTCAATGTACTTGGATTCATAGATGATTCCAGGGCCGTCGTTGGCAATCCTTTCAAACCACAGTTCATTCAGCTTTTCCAATTGTCCCGTAGCAATCATAGCCCCATTGAGGGAACCTACCGATACCCCGGTGACAATATCAAATTTTTCAATACGGGTAGGGTTGCCCCCAATTTGCAGGGTATTATTGAGA
Source organism: Flavobacteriaceae bacterium (assembly GCA_040830145.1). GTDB lineage: Bacteria > Bacteroidota > Bacteroidia > Flavobacteriales > Flavobacteriaceae > JBFOLQ01. Next base: position 1,585 of record JBFOLQ010000378.1, read on the forward strand.
ATATAGTTCAATGCGCCCACTTGAAAGGCTCCCTTAAAACCGCCCCCACTGAGGACCAAGGCATATTTTTTTGGCATTGGATGACTATTTATTGGTTGCACATCCGCTGTCGTACCTGTTCAATTGCCTTTCCGTCACATCCATTCCATCGTACCGGTCCGTCAGGACTGGTACAACTTGTACATCCCTTTCAACAAGCGTAAGGGAACAACAGTATAAAAAGGTATCGCTCTTAACAAACTGGCACGAAAGAAGGTAATCAATTACCTATAAAAATAATGGATTCCCCTTCATAAACCAACACGCCCCTAAAGAATTACTGTGGAATCACAAGCCCAATACCGCATAGACCGGTAAGTGATCTGACCCCACATGTTTACCGACCATTCTATCCAGTACTTGCAGATTCCCTCCTATCAAAATATGGTCCAGGGTAGTCATCAATGGCCAGGTGTTGGTGGGCCAAGTGGGCAATATTCCGAATCCCTTTCTGGAATCCCGTAGCCTTAATTTTTCGGTCAGGTCCGTAAACTGCAAGGAGAATGAGGCAGTATTTAAATCACCCAGGAGAATGGTGTTTTCTGACCACTCCTGACGTTGCTCCCTCATATTGGAGAACTGCTCAATTCGGGAGGCGATGTCAGGTATATTCATCGGGGGTTCTGGGTGTACGGCCACGACTGTTAGGGGCACATTGCCAATTTGCATCTCACCAATAATGGAAGGCGTGGC
>JBFOLQ010000379.1:0-6834 GCA_040830145.1 Flavobacteriaceae bacterium
AGAGGGTTTTTTCTAACGGTCCCTTTCATCTGAATCCCACACTTCGAAATCAATTGAATATCTTCCCTGTTGATTCCAGATTTGGCAAAGGCACCTCCAAACGTCGTCTCAGTGGTATAGTCCCCATAAATATCCGCATGGTCAAAAGTAGTAATCCCCAACTCCATACAATGGTGGATTAGGTAATCCATTCCATCCTCAGAAAGTCCTTTGCCCCATCGGCCCCAGGTCATGGTTCCAGCAATTATGCGTGAATATGGAAATGTCTTTTTCACATGTTACGATTTAGAAATTTATGATGATGAAATGAGTATACATTTTCATCGGGAGATGTGCCACCAAAATGAACAAAATTTATGCGAATTACCGAATGTCTTTAAATTTTAGTGGCTTTCATTTGTGGGTATCCATTTCATATGTGGTGAAATTATAAAATTAATTCGTGAGGGCCCTATGTGAATTTTGGGTCCCACAATGGTGGTCACGCTCTTAAAGACTTTATAAAATAAGGGGCTTTCAGCAATTTTTAACCAATCGTTAACAGCGTTCCAATAAATAAATTTTCAATTTGCACTGTTAAATAACCTTAGACCTATCAGTACCTAAACCTTTGACAAACATGACTGAAAATACGACTGTGGACATCAGTGCGGTAAGTGAAAAAATTGAACGGGAAAGTGCCTTTATCGACTTATTGACCTTAGAGATCAACAAGGTCATCATAGGCCAAAAGCATATGGTGGAACGCCTGTTGATTGGCCTTCTTGGGCAAGGCCACATTCTACTGGAAGGGGTTCCTGGATTAGCAAAGACCTTGGCAATCAATACACTTTCCAAAGCCGTAAAAGGAAGCTTCAGCCGTATACAATTCACTCCTGATTTATTGCCTGCCGATGTGGTGGGCACTATGATCTACAATATGAAGGAGAATGATTTCTCCATAAAAAAAGGCCCCATTTTTGCCAATTTTGTACTAGCGGATGAGATTAACCGGGCTCCAGCCAAGGTACAATCCGCCCTTTTGGAGGCCATGCAGGAAAAACAGGTCACCATCGGGGAAGATACCTTTATCCTTGATAAACCTTTTTTGGTGATGGCCACCCAAAACCCCGTGGAGCAAGAAGGTACCTATCCGCTACCTGAAGCCCAGGTGGATCGTTTCATGTTGAAGGCCGTAATTGATTATCCCAAGATGAATGAGGAGCAATTGATCATGCGCCAAAACCTGAATGGTGGACTTGGGGATGTAAAGCCTGTAGTGACCCTTGACCAAATTATCGCCGCCCAAAAGGCCGTACGGGAGGTGTACATGGATGAAAAAATAGAGAAGTATATCCTAGATATTGTTTTTGCTACCCGTTATCCTGAAAAATACGGTCTCGAAAATCTTAAACCCTTGATCAGTTTTGGTGCCTCCCCCCGGGGAAGTATCAATCTGGGTAATGCTGCCAAATGTCATGCGTTTATTAAACGGAGGGGATATGTGGTGCCCGAAGATGTACGGGCCATTGTACACGACGTCCTTCGTCACCGCATCGGCATCACCTATGAAGCCGAAGCCGAGAATGTCACTTCTGAGGAAATCATCAATAAGATTGTCAACGAGATTGAAGTCCCTTAGGCCTCTCCCTTCCCAAAGACAGGGAATTGGTCTGGAAAAATATTCATTCAATTTTAATCCAAAACTGAAATACGCTAAATCACCTTCCCCAAGAGAGGGTTGAAATAGGCCATGGATACCAAAGAGCTACTAAAGAAAGTCCGTAAGATCGAAATCAAGACACGCCGTCTTTCCGATCACATTTTTGGAGGGGAGTACCACTCCACCTTCAAGGGGCGGGGTATGACATTTAGTGAGGTACGTCAGTATCAGTATGGGGATGATGTGCGAAGTATTGATTGGAATGTCACGGCCCGTTACAATGAACCCTTTGTAAAGGTTTTTGAGGAGGAGCGTGAGCTTACCATGATGTTGATGGTGGATATCAGTGGGTCAGAGCTCTTTGGAACCCAAAATCAGTTCAAAAAGGATGTCCTGGTCGAAATTTCAGCAACCCTTGCTTTTTCTGCCCTACAGAACAACGACAAAGTGGGCCTCATTCTATTTACAGATGAGGTAGAGCTCTTTATCCCTCCCAAAAAAGGGAAGAGCCATGTACTACGCATCATCAGGGAATTACTTGAGTTCAATCCAAGAAGCCATCAAACCAATATTGCCGAGGCTTTGAGGTTTCTTTCGAACGTGATGAAGAAAAAGGCCATTGTATTTGTCTTATCTGATTTTATGGCAGACGATTATGAAAGTACCCTGAGGATTACGGGCAATAAGCATGATGTCACCGCGATTCGGGTATATGATGAACGGGAGGAACACATGCCCAATATTGGCATGGTACAAGTAATCGATGCCGAAACAGGACGGCATCGGTGGATCAATACGACTTCCAAAAAAGTACGCCACGCCTATGGTGCGTACCAACGGGAAAAAGTGCACTATTTTAATGACGCCTTTACAAAATCTGGTTGTGGTGTGCTACATTGTCGTGTGGATGAAAGTTATGTAAAAAAACTATTGGGCTACTTTAAAAAAAGGGGATAGATAGAAATGAAAAGTGGAAAATGGAAAATGGAAAATGGAAGCTTGCCCCTTTGGGCTTATACGTTCCTTTTGTTTCCGTTGCTACTTTTTTCCCAAGGTCCGTCCCAGGTTTCAACCTCAGTGGACACCACGGCAATCAAAGTTGGGGAACAGGTGAAATTTACGGTCACCGTAGAAGCTGATTCCACTGCTGCCATCATTTTTCCTGAAGGACAGACCTTCTCGCCCTTGGAAACGGTGGAGGCTTACAAAATTGATACTGTCAAGAAAAGGGACCGGGTTACCCTACAACGCACCTATGCCCTTACCCAGTGGGACTCTGGCGTATACAAGCTCCCTCCACAACGTATTGAAATCAATGGCCAGGGCTATATGACCGATTCCTTACAGATAACAGTGGCCAATGTAAAGGTTGATACCCTTACCCAAAAAATGTACGACATCAAGGAATTGATGGAAGTAGAAAAATCCCATGGGGCCCTTTGGCGAGCCCTTATGTTTGTTGTTTTGGGGTTGGCTAGTATAGGAGGGTTGTTGTATTGGTTCGTTTTTCGAAAGAAACCCTTGTCCGAAACTGAAAAAGAGGCATTGTTACCCCCTTATGACAGGGCACTTTTGGAACTGAAGCGACTCGAAAACTCAAAATACCTAATCCAGGACGAGTACAAGCAGTATTATTCAGAACTTACCGATATCGTACGCTCCTATCTGGAAGAGGATGTACATATATCGGCCCTTGAAAGTACCACTGATCAATTGATTGACCGACTTGAAATGCTGAAGGATGCCGGAGAGCTCCCTTTGGAAGATGGAACCCTAAAACAATTCAAGCATATTTTACAGACCGCTGATTTGGTAAAATTTGCCAAATCAAAGCCAGGGACCTCCATTGCCGAGCAAGACCGAAAGGCCATTGAGCAAATTGTCATCAAGACACATGAGGTCTTACCAGAGCCTACGGAAGAGGAGTTGATGCAGCAGCAGGAATATTTGGAAGAGCTCGCCAAAGCCAAAAAACGGAAACGCCTGATCATTGCGGGGGTATCCTTGGGCGTTTTGTTCTTTTTGGGAACCATTGGGGCCGTGGCCTTCTATGGTTTCAATAAGGTAAAAGATTCTCTTTTGGGGCATCCAACCAAAGAACTTCTGGAAGGCGAATGGGTGGCCAGCTCCTATGGGTATCCCCCAATTGCCATTGAAACCCCCAAAGTATTGGTCCGCCGGGAGGCTAAGCTGCCCGCCGAAGCCAAGGCAATCGTCAAAGAAATGCAAGTGTTCAATTATAACAGCCTAATTGGACTCTTCGAAATAGTCACGTCCTCCGTTCTTTATGTGGAGGAGGTTGAACCCGATTACCAAGCCACAATTGATTTTTTCATGAAAAATTGGGAGGCCAACGGGGTTAAAAACATCTTGACCAAGGAAGAGGAATTTACGACCACCGCAGGCGTAAAAGGACTTAAAGTCTATGGTAGCGGTAAATTTCCGCTGCCCAATACCGACAAAACCATTGATGGGCAATATGTATTATTATTATTTGGTGGGAAAGGGTTTCTTCAGCAGGTTGCCATTTCCTGGCCTGAAAATGATGATTATGCGCAACAAGTGGTAAATCGCATACTTAATTCTGTGGATGTAAAAACAAACTTTTAAATGTTGAGGAACATCACATTTGCCAATCCGGAGTTCTTTTGGTTGTTGCTTTTACTACCATTGGCCATCCTATGGTTTTACGTGAAGCGGACCCAACAAGCCGCCTCACTGCGTGTTCCTAGCTCAAAGGCATTTGGCAAACAAGGAATACTGGTAAAACTTAGGCCCTTACTTACCCTTTTTCGGCTGTTGGCCCTAATGTCCATCATTGTCGCCATGGCTCGGCCCCAAACTGAGGATATCTCTACCCGCACCAAAACTACGAAGGGAATAGACATTGTCATGGCCATTGATGTTTCTAGTAGTATGTTGGCGCGTGACCTCAGACCCAATCGTTTGGCTGCCTTAAAAAAGGTAGCTGCCGAATTTATTGGAAAGCGTCCCAATGACCGTATTGGCCTTGTGGCATATGCCGGGGAAAGCTACACCAAAACACCCATTACCAGTGACAAGTCAATTGTACTTAGCGCCCTAAAGGACATCACATACGGTCAATTGAATGACGGGACGGCCATAGGTATGGGCCTGGCTACATCCGTAAACCGACTTAAAGAGAGCAAGGCGATTAGCAAGATCATTATTTTGCTGACGGATGGGGTCAACAATTCGGGGTTCATTGAGCCACAGACCGCTGCCGATCTTTCCTTGTAGTTCAATATCAAGACCTATACCATAGGCTTGGGCACCAATGGCAATGCCCTATCCCCAATTGCATATAATGCAGATGGGTCATTCCGCTATGGCATGCGCCAGGTAGAGATTGATGAGGCACTACTGAAAGACATCGCCAATGCTACCGGCGGCAAGTATTTCAGGGCCACCAACAACGAAAAGCTACAGGAAATCTATGAGGAAATCAATAAATTGGAGAAAACCGAAATAGAGGAATTCAAATATTACAAGTACGAAGAAAAGTTTAGACCATGGATTTTTTTGGCAGGGGCTTTGCTTTTGTTTGAATGGTTATTGCGAAACACCCTTTTCCGAAGCTTTGTATAGACCATGATTCAATACGACGAAAAAATATATTTTTATTTGCTGTTGGTGCTTCCGGCCCTCGTTCTCGTATATATACTCTTACGATTGTGGCAGCACAATGCACAGAAAAAATTTGCCGAGAGGTCCCTTTTTAGGCGTTTAGTCCCCAATAGGTCCAAATATAAATCCGTTTTAAAGTTGATTCTCTTTTTATTGGGAATCTCTTTTTTGACCCTTGGCCTGGTGAATCCCAAAATTGGCACAAAATTGGAGACGGTAAAACGGGAAGGGGTTGATATTGTCTCTGCCGTTGACGTGTCAAGGAGCATGTTGGCCGAGGACATAGCCCCAAATAGATTGGAAAAAGCCAAACGATTGGTGTCCGAAATCATCAATCAGTTGGCAAGTGACCGCGTTGGAATCATAGCCTATGCCGGTCAAGCGTATCCCCAATTACCCATCACCACTGATTATGGTGCCGCAAAAATGTTCCTGCAAAACATGAATACCAACATGTTAAGTTCCCAAGGAACTGCCATCAATGAAGCCATTGAATTGGCGACTACCTATTACAATGATGAGGAACAGACCAATAGGGTGTTGTTCATCATATCTGATGGGGAAGACCATTCAGAGGGTGCAGCCCTGGACGCCGTGGAGGAAGCCGTGGAGCAAGGCATTCGCATCTTTACCATTGGGGTGGGCAGCGAAAAGGGAGCCCCCATTCCGTTAAAGCGAAATGGTGTGGTGCAAAGTCTAAAAAAAGATGCACAGGGAGACGTCGTCATCACAAAAATGGCCCCTGAAACATTAAAGGACATAGCATTGGAAGGTAATGGGGATTATATTGAAGGCACCCTTACGGACGAAGCGGTGGAGCACATAAAGGAACAGTTGAACCAGATGGACAAGATGGAATTTGAGGCCAAGCAGTTTTCCGAATACAAGGACCAATTTCAATGGTTTTTGGGAGCCGGCTTCCTTCTTTTGTTTCTCGATATGTTTGTTCTGGATAGAAAAACCCAATGGTTAAAAAAGTTGAACCTGTTTAATGAAAAGAAATAAGCGGATGAAATCGGTCCTCATTCTATGTTCAATCATTTTTATGTGCCACGCAAGTTTTTCACAGGAGCTTGACAAGGAACAGGCCAAGGCTCTGACCGAGTCAAAAAACCTAACTTGGGAAGCCAACGAATCCTTGTCTGAAAATAATTTTGTGGAGGCAGAGGCCGATTACCGAAGGGCCATATCCAAAAGCAACGAGAATAGTGCTGCCCCTTACAACCTTGGCAACGCTTATTATAACACTGAGAACTATAGCGAGGCCTTTGGTCGATACAAACAGGCGGGGGAATTGGCCATGGAAAAGGCAGACAAACACCATGCCTATCACAATATGGGCAATGTCTTTATGAAACGAAAGGAATATGAAAAGGCTGTGGAAGCTTATAAAGAAGCGTTGCGAAACAATCCCACGGACGAGGAGACCCGTTACAACTATGCCCTGGCCAAGGAAATGCTAAAAAAACAGCAAAACGAACAACAAAACGACCAAAACGAGGACGACAAGGAACAAAACGAGGAAAAAAACAAGGGCGATAACG
>JBFOLQ010000380.1:0-6534 GCA_040830145.1 Flavobacteriaceae bacterium
ACACAGTATTAAATGTGTGCGTCCAAGGCGTTACGTCCTCAAATCTCATATAGGCAATGGCGGTCATTTGACTTGCCCAACCATCGTGATTCTTCTTTATGCCCATGGAAACCATATAATTCTCTGGCCATGAGTCCTCAGTATACGTATGGCCATCCCATACGCGGGATGCATCCTTGAAATGGTAATAGTTTTTGTTCAGGTACTTCATGGCATTGGGCTTTAGTACTAGATACATACTAAAGGCTGAGATACTGCTCTCTATTTTCTTGATGCGGTTGGTATAGGCTTTTTTAAAGTGTTGGGCCCCTATTAACGCTAAGGTGCGTTTGGGGTCTATATTGGAAATAAAACACGTGCCCCGAATTTCCTTGCCGTTTTTGAGCACTACTTTTTCCACTCGGTTGTCGTTTACTTCAAACTTGGAAACCTCGTGGTGCTTATAGGCTTCCCCACCATACTTCCTGAGTTGACGAATCAGAAGCTTTGAGATTTGACTGCCCCCATTTACACAGCGATAGGCACTTTGAATATACGAGTTTACCGAAAGGGCGTGGACATAAAATGGGGTTTTGTCCCTTTCACCGGCATACAGTAGGTTAGATCCTGCCAATACGGCTTGCAGCTTTTTGTTCTGGGTGAACGATGCGATACACTCACTGGCCGATTTGGTAAACAGACTATGGTCATCATAGTAAGGCCTTCCCATCTTGAGTTCATAGTGGGGGAACTTTTTACAGGTTTCCCTCAACTTATCACAGTAGTTTTTAATGGCTGTTTCCTCACCGGGAAATTGCACGGCCAATTTTTTGACAAAGTTGTCGTGGCCCTGTGCATGCACATATTCATTTTCATCGCCCTCAAAGGTGATGACATCAAAGCCGTCCTCATCCAGCTTATGGAGTTTAAGTCCATCTTGGATGCCCAAATAGGTAAAGTATTGATACAGGTTTTGGCCTTCATTCAAACCACCGATATAGTGTACGCCCGTGTCAAAAATGGTCTTTTCCCGTACAAAGGTCTGTAGATTGCCCCCATATTGGTTGTTTTTTTCGAGCACACATACCTTGCGACCTTCTTTGGCCAGTATCAGGGCCGATACTAAGCCGCCGAGACCACTGCCCACGACCACAACATCGTACTCGTTTTGCATCATTTTATTTTGGGCCATAAACTGTACATTTCCTACTTCCGTCCATATAGTTTGCCCACAGTCTATGTGCCATTACCTATTTTTTGACCTTCTTGTACAATTCCTCTTTTAGAAAAGGTTTTCTATACAATTTATTCGTTCCCTGCGATTCGTTTCAATACCATAAAAGTATCGTTTTTGAAGTGGGTATGGAACCCCGGACCAAAAACTTTGGGGACCTTGGGTTCCTTTTGGGGGGAAAGCAATAGTAAGATATGTATTTCCCTCAATATTTCGGGCATTGATTGGACTTTGTCCATAGTATCCTGGTCCAAAATAAGGACATCGGCAGGTAACCCGGACATTTTTTCAATACGGTCAAAAATTCTTATTCCATATTTGTGGGTGAGAAAGCTATGGGTCACAATTTCCCATGTGTGGGCATGGGGGATATAGGAAAAGATTTTCCTGTCTGTCGAATCCAAGGCCAATAAAAAGCCCAACTCCCCATATTTTTCTGCTAGATTGACGATTTGGGCCTTTTGGGGGATGTGCCGAAGTAATTGGTGATGGGTATTTTGCTGGTCCTTGAGCCTTTTTTTGACCTTTTTGTAGAGGGCGCTGCCCTTGAATCTAAAGTCTTCCAGTATGGTTCGGTTAAAATACCCAGGTCCCTCAACATCATTTCTTACTTCGGTGAACCGTTTCTTAAAAAACTGGGAAATGGACTTGGTACGTTCCCGGGCAGTTTCCCCATACCGGGAATCTTGTAAGGGGATGCGATCTAGAATCTTCACCGTGATACTTCCATCCCGGATGGTAAAAGTGCCTTTGGGCAACACTTCAGAAGTACCATGGATGAGGATGGGGGTTATGTCCAGTCCCAATTTTTCAGCCAAGAGAAAGGCGCCCTTGTGAAAACGGCGTACTTTGTTGGATGTAGATCGGGTGCCTTCAGGATATACGATGACCGAAAATCCCTGTTGCACTTTTTTTCTTAGGAAGTCCTCCCCTTTTTCCGCACCCATGGTAGCCGGGTAAGCTCCGGCCAACTTGGCAGCGGGACCAAAGATAGGGGAGCGGTAGACCCAGTCGTTTACCATAAAAACGATTTTGGGGCTCAACATTCCAATACATAGAATATCTAGGAATGAACTGTGATTGGCAATGAGTACGGTAGGTTGTGTAAAGGTGTTTTCCTCAAGCCCTATGATTTTTTTGGTGACAAAACCATTGGTGTAGAGGACTGACTTTTTGAGTTTGGAGACCAGTATATGGAACCTCGTATTTTTTTGGTGCCTACTTTTTGGGAACAACCACATCATGAGTTTGGCATAGGCCGAAAACAAAAGTCCACCGAGACCAAAGTATCCAAAGGAGAATACGCTGTGAAGAAAATAACGTATGGAAATGGGCCTTTTCCCGTGACTGCCAATGAACAATTTAAAGAGCAGGGGTTGTAGGGTGAACGATATAAAGGCGGCGGAGAGGATTCCGATGAGCGACACTACCGAGATGGTATACAGGGCCGGATGTTTGGCAAAGATAAGGACGCCTACTCCTAGAATGGTGGTGACCACTGAGAGAATAATGGAAGTTTTATGGGTTGGAAGGGCCTTTTCCCCGGTTCGTAGCTCGGTGAGTAGCCCATTGGTGACAAAAATGCTGTAATCCACGCCCAGACCAAAAATAAAGGTGGAAATGATAATGTTGAAAATATTGAATTGGATTTCCAGTAACCCCATAAGGCCAATCGCCAGCAACCATGTAAGGAAAATGGGCAGGGCCGTTACCACAGTAAGTTCCGTGCTACTGTAGAATAAGATAAGCAATAGTAATACCACTAAAGCTGAGTACCTGATCAAACGATTGAAGTCTGACTTAAGACTGCCAAGAAAGGACTCGTTCATGCCTTGGCGGTCAATGGTCAGGATATGCGGGTTTGCCTCAAATTGGGATTTAATTTTCTGGGTTTGGGATGTATCCACCTTTATGAGGGAGGCCATAGTGGTCATGCCATCCCTCTCTGCTAAAAAATCAGTGAGGGAAAAACTGGCCAACTCTTGGTATTCTTTCAGCCCTACAGGTTCAAAATTAGTGGCAAGCCATTGATGGAATCCCTGATAGGCCTCGGACGTAAAGCCTATATTCTGACTACTAATTGACAGGTTTTCCTGAAGTTCCTTACGAGTGGAATCATTCCAGAATGCCTCCCATTGTGCCAGTTTTTCCTGTTGCTTTTTTTGGGATTGTACAAGTGCCCCGGCCGAACTAAGGGATTTAATCTTCCCTTCTGCCTTTAATTGCTGCAGTTGCTGAAAGAGGGTGTCGTTTTGTTGTAATACTTTTTCCAAGGGTGTTCCATAAGCGACCAAATAAATTGATTTTGAATTGAGGTTGGTCAGTGCATCCAATCGTTCCCGTGCCTTGGTGAGATGTATTGGTTCATAATTGAGTTTTGACAAATCATTGTCAAAGCCCACCCGGTCATAAGTGAAAAGGGATATGGCCAAAAGCAATGGCACTACGGTCAAGGCCCATTTGGCCTTATGGAGAGGGTAATGGGCCCACCGGTCAAAAAAAGTGTGTTTAGGGGTATTGTCTCCGGTCATTTTATAGACCAAGGGAATGAAGAGCAGGGCAAAGAACGATGCCCCTACCACGCTAATGGCAGCAAAAATACCAAGGTCTTGTAGGGCTTGGGACTGCAGGAACAAGAGACATAAAAATGCCGAGGCGGTCGTAAGGCTGCTCATCAAAATGGAAGGGGCCACCTTGGCATACAGGTCCTGTGTGGAACCGTGGTTTCGTATGTGCGTAAGAATATGCAGGGCATAATCCAATGTTACCCCAAGGAGTACTGACCCTATCCCCAATGAAATGGCAGAGATGCCATCGCGCAATAGATACAGTGTGGCCATGGCCAATAAGGCCCCAAAAGCCGTTGGGGCGAAAAGAATGAGGGGAAGGGTTAGCTTTCTATAAAAGAAAACAAGGATCAAGAGCAAAAGGGTTATGGCAATGCCCACTGTGAACTGGATATCATGCTTGATTTGTTGCGCATTTGCTACGGCAACAAGGGTGGCACCATAGTATTCCGCGTGCACCTTTTGGGCATATTGTGTGTTCAATAACTGCTGTAGGGCGTAAAGTTTATGTACCAAGGATTCATTTTGTGCCGTCTCATTAGAGGGGTGAACTGGATTCAAAAAGAGCAGCAGATGGTTGCCATCCTTGGTGACCAAGAATCCGTTTTTGAGTACAAAGTCATCTCCAAAGCCCAGTTGTTGTAGTTTCTTAAGCCCCAGAAATGTGATTCCCAGCGGATCCCGTAAGATGTTCTTCTTGGCGACAAGGCCCGAGGGAGAGATCAAGGTATTATAGTTTTCCTGGGTAATGCGGGAAATACTATCGGGCGTGAGTTTCTTTGCGATGTCGCTATAATCCCCCGTATCTAAAAAGAGAGGAAGGTTTTTGTGGACAAAGTCCATGGTGCCCATGATTTGGCTGCGCTCCACTTTCCCTTGTATGCTTTTGATATCCTCCCGAAAGTGGGATTCCAAGCTATCAATGAATTGTTGGGCGTATTGTGTGAGGTCTTGGGTATTCCCCGCCGAATCCCGTTGGATGTTGACCATGATCTTATCGGCAAAGTTCACGGTTTTTAGCACCTGCTGCAGGTCCTTGTTTTCTGACTTTATGGGAATGAGTTTGGTAATATCCTCTTCAAACCGAATTTGTCGGACCAAAAAGGCGAGAATGGCCAATAGGATGGCAAAAATGATGGTACTCTTAATGGGGTGCCGTTTTATGGACCCGTACATCCGAAGAAAATAGTTACCCATTGTTCAGGACGACCTTTTTTCTTTGGAAGATAGACAAAAAAAGATAGGACAGAAAGCCAAACACCAGGGCCGATAGGGTGGAGAGTGTTAGACTCCCGACGATGTAGGTCTTAAGATGACGTACTATCTCAAAGTTTCCTCTGATTTCCTCTAATGAAAAGCTGATTTCCGCGCCTGTGGCCCAGGAACCGGTCAATAGACTTAGATATAGTACAAAAGGGATAAAGGGAGGTAATGATATATTGGAAAAGGCAAAAGCGATTACCTTGTTCAGTTTGAACAGTATGGCCAGGGTGATAACGATTACGGTATGAAATCCCCATAGGGGACAGAGCCCAATGAAGATTCCGAGAGCTATGGACAACGCCTTTTTTCGGGGAGAATCACTATTATGGAGAAAATCCTCATAAAAAAAGCGTTTGATTCCCTTTTTTTTGAGCCTTCTAAAAAAGTCCCGGGGCTTTATGTAAAACAGGGCGACCATTACCAACCACGTATTGAGTACACTGATTCGGGCAAAGTCCTTTATGGGTCTAAAGTGGGAAACCCTTTCAGGTTGGTCATACAATACCTTTATGGGAATATTACGTACAGTAATGCCCCTCCAGGCGGCCTTGACGATGACCTCAATTTCAAACTCGAACTTGTGGGTGCGCAAGCGGATATCCTTTAGGGCCTTTATGGGATACAAACGAAAACCAGATTGGGTGTCGGTCAACCATATGCCCGTTTCCACCCAATACCAGAAGTTTGAAAACTTGTTTCCAAAACTACTTTTCTTGGGGACCGATTCGTGTCCCATATTACGTGCGCCGATCAATAGCAGATTTTTATCAGGAGCTTTGGCCAGGGCGTTGAGGAAGGCTGGGATGTCCTCGGGAAAATGTTGTCCATCTGAATCAATGGTAATGGCATACGTATAACCGAGTTCCAGTGCCTGTTTAAAACCCGCCCTAAGAGCGTTTCCCTTGCCCTTGTTTTTGGGGAGGTGTACCGTTTGAACGCCAGTAAAACCATTCAAGATTTCCCTTGTGCCATCGGTAGAGCCATCGTTGATGACAATGATGGCATGGGTATGTTCCATAATTCCTTGGAGTACTTGGGCCAAGGTGTTCTGGTTGTTGTACGTTGGGACAATCACACAACAATCCATATTTGTAGCATCTTTTTCCATGGAAGGGTTAGGGCTCAAGTGACGTGGCTTTAGATGAACCATGGGAATCCTATGGGCCCCATGAAGCAAAGATAAGGTTGTCATTGTTTTAAAAAAGCAAGGACATGGATTTTTAAAAGGATGGTCATTCAATGGCCGGATAAGCCCTGGGGAGCATGTTGAACTTGCCCAAAATAATCATGGCCCAATTATAAAAGTAGTAATAAACCCTATAATTTAACAGTAAAATTCCTATGTTTGCGAAAAGGTAATTATGTTGAACGGACCTAGGTCGTTTTAAAAACAAGGAAAGATACATTGCAATTTTGTATAAAGTGTTAATGTTGCTCCCTTAAAACAATTTGGGCCTATAAAATGGAAAACAAGCGTATAATGGACAGAAT
>JBFOLQ010000381.1:0-8734 GCA_040830145.1 Flavobacteriaceae bacterium
AATCCCAAGCTGTATTCAACAAGTTCTGATCACCGGTAAAATCTTCAACCGATTCTTTGAAATAGCCTTTCTTGACCCCTCTATAAACATTGGCATTGGAGAGTCCATTGAATCCCCTATAAGCATTTCTTACCAAATTAAAATTGGCCACATGAGGAATTCCTTGATCGATATCCTTTTCAGTAAGGGCAAAAAAGGAGTTTGGGTTATCGGCATCCTCAACAAGTATGATACGTTGCAACTCTTCCCCATTGTCATAATACCTGACATTATCGATCTGCCCAGCGAATTTGACGTTATAAACATTGGTGAAGTTCTTTAAGTACCTAATGTCTGAAAGGTCATGCACCTTGTTGTTATAAGAATATCCAAATACAGCAGAAGAACTTCCACCGTTGGAGAACAGCACTTTGTTTTGTGCGTTCACCTGTCCTACCAAATCGCCAAATTCCAAGCTGTATTTCAATTCAATATTTAAGCGAATGCTAAGCGCAAACCGTTTCAATTCATGGCCATAGTTGCTCCATTTTACTTTCCCTGTCTTTAACATGGCCTCACCCATTTTATCCATTTCGTGAGCCAACTCCCTAATTTTTGTGTGGAACTCATCTCGACCCATATTCCGAAAGGCCCCGAGATTTTTTAATTTTTCAATATTCAACACCCCTTTGGCTTGCCCCGCGTTTGCAATGAGCTGGGCAGATTCTTTTACAATATTTGGCCCGGCCTTAAACAATCCCGCTCCGGCCAACGTTACTCCATAAACTGTATAAAGATTATCCCAGTATTTATATAGTTTTTGGAAGTTTTTATGGGACATTCCCAATTGTGCACTGGTAATTGTTAGGAACGTGTCTGTTGCTGCTAGACCTATTTCAAGGGTAATTAGTGCTGTAGACCCTCCGCCAGTAAAAGGAGCCAGTAAAATAGCCACCCCATTTAAGGCAATGCGGGTATAGAATGCTGCGACTTCACTTTGTTGGTTTTCATAAACCCAGTGTAACAATACGGCGGGAACAGCATAAATTCCGGGCTGAAGTTGAATTTTGAGATCCTTTGCCTCTTGTTCAGAGATGTAGATGAGTACAGGGTCTAATGGATGCAAATCCTCCATTAGCTTGTTTGGCCCATCTGGGTCAAATACAGCTTCGATAATAGAACTAAGGGGTCGTCCAACTATTGCTTTTCCATATGAATTCAGTACATCTTTATCCTGAAATACCCTTAGCTGCTTACTTGTTGAATTCCATTTTGTTTCAATACTAAGATCTGAGGGAGTTCCTGTGAATAGTTTCTCATCTTCAAGAATGAATACTTTTTCATGATTTATTAATGTCCTATAGTTTTCCTCAGTGATACTATCCGAATTTATTTGTGCCAGTTCGGGATAAGCGGATGCAAAATCGAAATTCAAACCAGTGGTTTGCCAATTGGCAAGTAGGGCATATATGAAAGCATCCATATACTTGCCATTGAACCATTCGTCCAATTTGTGATATCCATTATATATAAACTTTGGATCGGATTTGAGATCTTCGAAGACAGATGTTAAATCCTCCTCTTTGAGCGTTTCTAAAATCTTTACAAGTAGCCTTTCATACTTTGAACGTAAAAAATCGTCCTTATCATTTGAAAGTAATAGTTTTAAGATGTTTCTTTTATTATCTGTGGTGAGTTCGGAGAATACGCAGTCAAAGTTGTCCGTTCGGTCATCCAATTCCAAATATTCTTTGAACATATCAATAACCAATTCTATGTTAGAATTAGTTACTTCACTGGGAATCTGTAGTTTTTGTGTTTCTTCAATAAGATTTTTTAGTTCCTTATAGTAGTTTATATCCACTTCTCCCCACCTGGACATCAAATAAGAGAACGCTTTCTTATTATCAACCAATTCAAAATCTTTGGGAAAAGGAATGTAAAATCCATCGTAAACATAAGGCTGACTAGAAAATTTACTATATGCTTTGATATTTCTTAGAAATTCTCCAGGCAATCCAGTCTCAAAACATGAATTAAGAAGATTATATCTATGCAATAGGGTTGCATGGGTATATAAATAAACTTGATAGGCATCTTCGCCTTTAAAATTCTTGTTTTCAATGTAATACTGTACAAAATCTACAGAGGCTCGGTTTATTTCAAAAGAGGGTGGAGCAGACAATAGCCGACTATCCCTATTCTCGGTCAAGTCCTTAGCTATAAAATCAAATTCTTGAATAGGGCCCCTTGTGGTATACTCTTCACGCTTTATTTCTTCAATATCCGTATACCTGTTCTCTATATGATAGGCTTTGAAGAGTAATCCACCATCCTTGAAATAAGGGGTGCCCGCGATGACATGTGATAGTGGTTCATTCATTTCATTTACTGACAGATAGTCTGTCGCTCGGTATACTTCGGCATTAGTGTCTTCACAGATTGTTTTATATTCTTCAGCTGTATTGCCATATTTGTTCCAACAGGACCTAAACTCTTTTCTATCGATACTGAAGGACAATAAGGTCCCGAAAGGCGTTATCCTCAAATCATCTTCATCTCCTGTGTTTAATCTGTCTCCTGTACTGAATACAAGTTTTTTTACTTTTTTCGGTAGTAATACCACTTCTCCACTTGGAGATAAAAAGGCATAAGCGACACCATTATATTCCCAACCTTCCAACTCTTCAATGTTGATGACTACTACATCACTCCCATCCCCATCATCATCAAAGAGATACAATTGCAGCCCTTTATCACCCATGGCCTCCCAATCGGCTTTGGACAGGGCATTTCCATTGCCATAATCCATCAGCCAATCCGTGCCCTTCCCGGAAGTGCCCGATTCAAAGGGATGTGTTAACCCGAACACCCCATGCCCAATTTCATGGGCCATGACGTCTTCCAAATTTTGTTTGCTTTCCAATCCATTTGCCCCTATGTTGCTTGGAAATACAAACCCGAACTGACTTCCCCTCGGCATAAAACCGGCCAGGTTATTGCCAGGCTGTACCGTATTGTCAAACACAAAGACGTAGTATGATTCGTTGCTGTATGCATCGTAATTCGTTTTAAAGTCGGAATGGAAATTGGCGAAACTCTCGGGATGTTTTGATAACAACCCACTTTCGGTGTACTGTAATTCAGTGGTATTCCCGGTATAACCGGCACCATCAATCACATTGAGGTTACCCCCGCCACGGGCAAATTTTGATGCAATGGCCGACTTCATGGATGGGTCAATGGCAGCTCCATTTACGGGCACCAAAGTGACATTTACCTTACTTAGGGGGCGCAGATGGTGGATAAAAAAGCTGGAGACCACCACTTGTCTTTCCTCACTTTCCTTGACCGTAACAACAGCTTCCTCGCTGCGATAGCCGGTACTGCCTTTTACGGTTACCTTAAGGCGATTGGGGTGTCCGCTGACAGGTGACGTTTCAATGGCCAATCCGTTCATGGTCTTAAACACCAGTTGATCCAATGAAATGGCATCACTCTTGATGGTGACATCTATCATAAAGCTGTCGGAAGCCCCATTTTTCACCGCTTTGTGGATAGGGTAAAATGAGCCTCCGTTTTTTAAAGCTACTTTGTGATAGGTGCTTTCTTCATGTGCACTGTTCACGGCATCCCAGCCATAGCTAGCCGATGTGTCTTCTAGATAGGTGATTTCCACTAGGGAGTTGTCCAAGGTTATTACGGCTGGGTCATCAGCGGTACCTTCCCGACCCTCTTGTACCCCGGAAGTATTGGCTTCGGTTACGGCACCTCCTTCCGCAGCGGGACCCAATTCATTCAAGTTGCCGTTTTCATCCACACTGTACATGGTGTCACCTCCTTGAATGGTGTAGGTATCTGCCTCGTCATAGGGATAGGTTGCTGAAGTGGGATTGCCATTTTCATCCGTGCCGTGAAAGGTAATCTCGTTTTTGTCCTCACTGATTTCTGCCCGTTCTATTTCAAAAGGAACGGCATCGAGGGTAGTATGGTCACCCCCATGAACAATATCACCCACATCATCAAAAAAGTCCCAAGGGTCTATGATACCACTTAGACTGGAATCATATAAGGTTATTACATTCCCTTTGGCCAACTCCTTGTTTTGGTTGATGAACACATTGGTAAATTGTACCGCTACCTTGATACTTTTTAAGTAGGGAATGGTCACATATCCCTTACCGTTGAAATAACCGTTACTCCCGTTTACCTCTAGTACGGTGACCGGAAAATCCCCCGCGGTGAATTTCTCGCCCACTTGGAGGTTTTCAAGTGGCACTTGATTGGAGACATTGATGTCAGGGGAAATACCACATTCATAGGTGCTGTCATCGTCATCGAACAAATGGGTTCTAAAGCTTTGCAAGGGGGAATGATCACTTTCGGTCAACAGACAGGCTTTTGATACTTGGTATTCATATTCGGTGCCCGCCTTAAGGTCCCAAAGGGTGACCATATCGCTGGTGGTCTTAGCATGGAACCACGCCCCATTGGTACCTTTTTGCCGATACCTTACCACATATTCCGGAGTGTCCAGTGAAAAATCATTCCAAAGGATGTTGGCGTTGGTGGATCCCTTTACTTCGTGTGAAACCCCAGTGGGAATGTCACAGTTACCCGTATTCCCGAAATAGAATATTTCACTGTACCCCTGGTTTTTGAACAGTCCTATCTCTTCGGTTCCCTGCTTTGCCACGGCCTGTACCCGCCATGCATAGTTTTTGTCAGGAAGCAATAGGGGATCGGCGGGTCCATATAGATAGGTGGTGGCCAAGGTAGTGGTCTGGAAAATGGGTTGACTACTCAAAAAAGCGGCCTGGGGATCTACATGGTTGTCCCAAATCTCCACTAAGGTCAACTCATATTCCACATTAGAGACGTTGATGTGCCTTGGCGTCCATTGAAAGACAATATTCTGTGGGTTTCGGTTCTCTACGATTGATTTGTTCTGTGGTGCAATCAATATGGGCGGATCATTTTGAAACACCACTGTGGTCACACAGCTCCTTGATGACAATCTGCTGTTGGTCAGTACATCATAGACCTCAAAACAGAATTGGTACATTCCTTCGGGAATGGGTTTCCCATAGAGGGTAGGGGAAATGCCGGTGATATTTTCAAAACGGAAATAAGGAGCCAACTCAGTGTTGGTCAAGGTTAAGGGAATTCCCCCTTCCAGAAATAATGGGGAGGCACCCGTAACCAGGTCATGGCTTTGAAAGGCAATACCATTGCCCTCAAAATATGCCTTAAGCCGCACCTCGCGATTGGCAATGGTAATGTCATTCAAGACCAATTGTACCCGAAGCGGGCCATTGATTGCTGTGGCATCGGCATAATTGGAAAGATAGATGGGAGCCGGAGGAACGGCCTGGGGAATCACCTGAACCGGATGGTTTTGTGCATATGACCCAAAAAATGTCATGAAAAGGAACAGGCAGGCCGCTTGAAACTTTCGCCTTTGGAAGGGTACAAAGAACGATTTGCATCCCAACAAAAACACTGGGATGGCAACAAAAATGATATGGATAAGCGACTTCATGGGTCGTTGGTTTACTGTTTGTTGATGTACTTTAGTTCAAAGGTTTCGGGGTTGACCACTAGGAGCGATTTTTTGTAGTAGAAATCAATGATCTCCTCTTCTAAAAATAACTCCAACTTCTCACTGTCAGGTTCCTTATCGTACATCTTGTATGAATGTATCGTCATATTGTTTTTAAAATCAATAAAATACCCTTTGGGTTGTGTAACTGAGGTCATGTCGTTGAAGGATGAAAATTGAGCTTCCATCCACCGATGTCCCACCAGTTTTTCCATTCTTTCCCGTAACGCTTCTTGCAATTTTTCGTATTCGCTTTGCGCACGGGCACTTACTGGCTCAGTGGTCCCTTTTTTATGTAGGGGGTGTGCGTCCAATTCAAGTTTCTTCCCAACAAATTGTGCTTCCAATTGTTGGTCTATTCTGATCATATTCCCCTTGATCTTTTCAATGACCGCGAACAATGCCTTATCATAGATTTCCAAGAAGTCCCCATATCCATAGAGTGCTTTTAAGAAGGTAAGGGCATTCTCCACATACGGCTCCTTTTTGTCCTGTTCCTTGACGGTGGCCAAAAGCAGGTGCAGTTCACTCCTTTTAAATGGGGGGATTCCGGCAAATTGTGGACCGTTGTACACATTGGTGAGCTGGGTGTTGAGTTCCGGAACGGTTCCACTGTACACAACCCCCCGGTACCGAAAGCTAATTTGGTCTTCAGAGAAGTTGGGAACGCGTTCGCGTTTCGGCACCTTTAGTTTCAGATTATCAAATGCGTAACTGTACCCAAAGGTTACGGTCAGGTCATTGTTTTGGTCCCCAGATGCCGTTCTCAATAGATTAAGGATGTTGAGACTTAGGTTATGGCGTTCCAAGAGAGTGTAATTGCCCCCCAGTCGAAAATTGTACACTTGGTTTTGTTGGTTTCCATTGGTAAACGAGGTGTTGTAGGAACTTGAGAAGTTGGTTCTCAATCTTTGATCAAAAAACTGCTTGCCTACGACCATGGTGGGTCCTAGGGTCAAATTGGTATCAGTGCTTCCAATGGAGTTATAGGAGGCATTGGCGGCCAGGGATATGGTCAATTTTTGTTGGGGATATCCCAAAGTATAGGAAAGGGAACTATTGTAAAAAGCGTTAGTGCCGTTTTCGGTAGTCTCCCCATCTTGCTGATTATCGGAGTTTTGATAAATGAGATTGAGATTGGCGGCATGTTGTTTGGCTTCGGTATTTTTCACCTGATAATTCAATCCGAGAGTGGCATTTTGAGAAATCTGACGATAATTTAGGGTGTCCACATTGTCAAACTCCCCCACTTGGTTGATGTAATCAAATTGATCACGGATATTGGTGTACGATTGAAAATTGGAATAAGAACCATTGATTCCCAACCGCTCCGATGCCGTGTAATTTAGATTTACAGCACTTACGATGCGTTGCAGTTCTGAAGACTTGCTTTTGTCCAGGTTGTCTTGTTGGAGGCCCGCATTGACACTTACATTGAGCTTGTTATCCAATAGGGTTTGACTGGCATTCACGGTGATGTTTTCCAAGTCATTGTTGAAAAAATAGGCTCCCAAAGTCCGATAATCTGGATCAACACGTTCATAGCCGACTCCCAATACCCCGTTACCAGCAGGATAGTTCAACGAGGCATTAAGGGCATTGTAATAGTTGGTACTGATGTTTTCATCCAGTAGAAAGGATAACAGTCCGGCCTTTCCACGTGGGTCCGTAAGGCGGGTATCTTCGGTTACCCCTGAAATGGCATATTCCACCCGAAACATTGCCTTTTCAAAAAGGTTCACTTCTGAAACCAGGGAAAGGACCGCATTGTCTTTTGGGGTCAGCCCCAGTTCAATGGGAAATAGGTTCTCAGTGGAATCTTCCTCCTCGGAGGCCTTAAAGAAGATGAGTCCCAGGTTTGCCCTCCCAAAATCATATGTTGCCCTTGCACCATATCCTGTGCGCTTATACGCCGTTATCGCATTGGGCTCTTCGGGATTGTATTTTGTGGCGCGAAGCAATCTACCGTACATGGCACTGATCTGGAACGGACCTTCCGGGGTCAAGTCGATTCCCCCACCCGTAAATTGATGGCCGCTCAAGGTGTAAGGGGAAAACGTCATACTGGCGTCACCTATATGGGCTGCCACCCATTTATAGGATGGGTTTAGACTGAGACGATTAAACTTGAAGGGATTGGGAAAATCAAAATCCTGATTTGAATAGGTAAATGATAATGGAACATTGTATAGCCCCGCGATATTAAAATTCAGGTTTCCGTTCAGAAAATATGTAAAAGGTTGTCTGTTGGAAGCACCTTCATAAAAAACGGTATTGGCGGAAACCCCTCCATTGTACCGCAACAATTTTTCCTTGCCCAAATTATCGAGATTGACACTTTGGGAGAATCCTTGCATATAGAGGGTGGACATGCATAGGAAGGAAACCACCCTTGAGGGTGAAATTATTTTGGTTTTCAGGGGTTTAGTTGGATTGGTTGTCCAGAATAGAACTTAAAACTTTGTTTTATAGTGTTTTAAGAACTCATTTTGTTGTCAACTCTCTTTTTTTGTAGGTAAAGACAACGCATGGCGTTGTTGGCGGGCGGGCTTATTTAATGATTTTGACCATATGTTGCTCAGAAACCAATGTATATACTGCTGATAATTAGATGTTTTGATATGGGTGTCATAGGGATGTAATCAATACGCTTTTATCATTGGCAACATTGTTTTTTTACACTTGGTTAGGTGGAATGGAAAGTCCAGCCGAGGAAGTTCTTACATCCCAAAGACCATGGTAAATAACTGCGAGATTGTCCAAAGATGACCTAAAAGAACTTTGAACGGATGCATGGGGCTATGGGAACAATCTTTGAATCTGGATGAAACAGGATGGGCACTTCCTCCTCATTACCCTAGACATTCCGGTATTTACCAACCTGGATGTATTCGCTGAACCAGTAAGCTTACAAATCTTCACTCTAAAAGTCGGCTATCCTGGCTAACTATTGAAGACAAATCAAAATGTTAACCTTTGAACTACACCACCATTAAAGTCAAACAGAAAATGTTCAATGAACTGAAGCTATCACCATGATCATTAATGTTTTTAAAGGAAAATCCATTAATCTCATAAAATTAAATTATGACAGCACATTATTTTACAGCAATATCTCGGGGACTTATCTTAATGTTCATTTTTTTTTCCCAG
>JBFOLQ010000382.1:0-6044 GCA_040830145.1 Flavobacteriaceae bacterium
GACTGGAGCCTTCTTTTATGTACCAGCTAGGTGGATTTGAAAGAAACCATCCCCACCCAATTTACCTGAATATAAACGGTAGTATTTCCTTCAAACTATAGCCATTCCTTGGTATTTGTTCCCAAAAGGATATTTTTTTTATCCATTTTGTAACATTTTCCAAATTTTCACGTATAAGCATATGCCGTCCTTCCGATGGCAGTTTATTTAACCAAATCATTTACATGAGACAGTTAAAGATTACCAAACAGGTCACCAATAGGGAGACCGCATCTTTGGACAAGTACTTGCAGGAAATTGGAAAGGTAGACCTCATCACCGCTGACGAGGAAGTGGAATTGGCCCAACGCATCAAGGCAGGCGACCAAGTGGCGCTTGAAAAACTCACTAAGGCCAATCTTCGTTTCGTGGTATCGGTTGCCAAGCAGTACCAAAACCAAGGACTTACTTTACCGGACTTGATCAATGAGGGCAACCTAGGATTGATCAAGGCAGCCCAGCGTTTTGACGAGACCCGTGGCTTTAAATTTATTTCGTACGCAGTTTGGTGGATTCGCCAGTCAATCCTCCAGGCCCTTGCTGAACAATCGCGTATTGTTCGCTTGCCCTTGAACAAGATTGGCAGTATCAATAAAATCAATAAGACGTTTGCTTTTTTGGAGCAGGCCCATGAGCGCCCGCCCTCTGCCGAGGAAATAGCCAAAGAACTTGACATGACCGTTGAGGATGTGAAGCAGTCCCTGAAAAATTCGGGTCGCCATGTATCCATGGACGCGCCTTTGATCGATGGGGAGGATTCCAACCTATACGATGTGTTGAGGAGCGGGGAATCACCCAATCCCGACAGGGAATTATTGCATGATTCCCTACGTACGGAAATTGAGAGAGCCTTGGAAACCTTGACACCACGTGAAGCAGATGTTATTCGACTTTACTTCGGTTTGGCCGGTCAGCACTCCATGACCTTAGAGGAAATTGGGGAGACTTTTGACCTAACGCGCGAACGTGTCCGACAAATCAAGGAAAAGGCAATCCGTAGATTGAAACATACCTCTAGAAGCAAGATATTGAAGACGTATCTAGGGTAAATCGTCCCAAGTGGCGACTACAAAATTGCAATTTTGGCATTAAAATTGTAATTTGCAAGATAGTGACAGTTATCATGACTGTTCGTTTTTTGATTGATGAATAAACTCCGGCTGATTACCGGAGTTTTTTCATGTATATACCATTGCCAGTGGTTGGGTCCATTTAATCATGGAAATATATCAAGGAAAACAGGCGTTTCCCCCTTGTCCCTATTTGGGATAAAACCTGTACACCGCTGCAATTATTCGGTCTACCCGTTTTACATTCAATCTTTTAAGATATCGATACGAATTATCCAAAAGGGCCTGTACCCTCTTATTTCCCAAATAGTCCTTTCTCGCTTTGTACAAACGCATTGCCGTATGGAAATCCCGTTCGTCAACGGAAACTTTCGTATAATCCTGTAGTATTTTCAAAAAAGCCGTCCCAAATTCGGTCGTAGGTTCTATCATGGTACCCTCACCAAAATCGTTCCACGTAATAATTTGAATGAAATCGGCTTCTTCCTCATGATGTGTGTAATGTAATGTTTCAAAAAAGGTCTGTCCCTCATTTATGGGTATGGACCATTCATTACTGCCATGTGACCAACCCCCTTCCTGATAAAAACTCTTAAAGCCCGGATAGGAAGACCCTATGGTGAGTTCATGGTCCAAAGGATAATTATTGTAATAGTACTCATGACTAAAGAGATGTTCATGATTGACCCACAAGAATTCACCTCCGGCCACTTTTTGACCAAAATTGGATTTTGCCCCCCATAAACTGATCAATAAGGGTTTTTTATCATCTGGAAACACTCCATAAATGGTTTCCCATGTCCCGGAATCCTGTAGAACCGATGGGCCAAAAACGGAAATGATGTACCGATCGTTTTCCTTTTGATAGTTCGTTCGATTTAAATAGGTATCCTTGATATATTCAAAATCAGTAAGGGCACGATCCAAAGCCTCTTCCCTATCCGTTACATTATTCGGATTCAGGATCTGATCTTCATACATAATTGAAAACTCCAAACCAATATCATCCAACATGGCCATAAAGGTCTCTGTGGCCTCCTTTATATTGGCGTAGTCATGTTGGTCGTAACTCCCGTACCAATCAAAAATCACCCCGTCAACGCCCGCAAGCTTCATCAATAAAAAATGGTATTCCTGTAAATGGGGATCCCTCGAGGAGTAGGGGCCAATTATAGGATGATAGTATGAGGCAATCTGGGCATTCCCATTCCCATCAACCTCATCAGGGTTTCTATTGGCCATGGTCCAATGCTGTCCCCAATGTCCATCGTATTCCTTACTCAAAAACCAAGGCATATAATGTACCATCACCTTTTTTCGGTTCCCTTTATTGACAACCATTCTTAGATTTGGTTCTTTTTCAAAATTCCTGTTCTCTATCTTTTCAAGCTCTTCCGCGAGTACTGATTTCAATTCCACATCAGGATAGGTTTCAGAATCCCTTGGAATGGAAAAGTGGCCTTCCCTCACCCGTAAGGAATCCAACATATCCTTTTCAACGGCCACATGGGCATCCGATTCAATAGATTCCTCAGAACAGGAAATCATCAATACCACTAAAAAGAGAATGGATAAAATTCGATTCATAAGTTTTTTCTTACAAATAAACTTTTTTACGTGTTTGCATACGGAAAATCCACTTCCAATCGGCCCTTAATCACGACGAACGGTTGTTTTATTACGATGAATGACCTTTATATTCTCACCAAGCAATTCATTACCTTTGGGCTCAAATTTGAAATCGTCAACAGATAATGGACAAGGTGAAAATAGCCCCTTCGCTCCTTGCAGCTGATTTTGGAAATCTGCAACGCGATGTGGAAATGGTGGAGAAAAGCAAGGCAGATTGGCACCATATTGATATCATGGACGGTGTTTTTGTCCCCAATATATCCTATGGAATGCCTGTTCTTAAGGCCATTCAACAACATGCCAGTAAACCCTTGGACGTTCATTTGATGATTGTAGATCCAGACCGTTATATCAAGACCTTTGCGGAAATCGGGGCCAATATATTGAGCGTTCATTATGAAGCCTGCACCCATTTGCACCGTACCCTACAAGCCATCAAGGCGGAAGGGATGAAAGCGGGAGTGGCCCTTAATCCCCATACCTCGGTACGCTTGTTGGAAGATACCATACAAGATATAGATCTCGTATGCCTCATGAGTGTGAATCCTGGGTTTGGTGGTCAATCCTTCATTGAGAATACATACCAAAAAATCAGGGACCTTAAGGAGCTCGTGAACCAAAAAGGAGCCCATACCTTGATTGAAATTGACGGGGGCGTGAACGCCGACAACGCCAAAAAATTGGTGGATTGCGGTGCTGATGTGCTTGTGGCCGGAAGTTTTGTATTTAAAAGTACCGAGCCTACCGCTACCATCTCCCAACTGGCCACACTTGCCAACAGTTAATATTGTTCCAGTAAATAATTGATCAGATCCGTGGTGGTCACTATGCCCACCAGTTCCCCATTGTCAACTATGGGAATGGCATGAAATTCACGTTTTGCCAAGATTTCAGCCACTTCCTTTATCGTAGTATCGGAACCTACCGTCTCAACCTGCTTTGACATCACTTGGGGAACCGTAAACATATTATAGACTACCGTACCCACATTTCCATCATCTTCCCATGTCCCATCCGCAAAACTGATTCGCAACAAATCCGTAAGGCTCAACATCCCTATGATTCTCTTGCCTTCTATCACGGGGATGTGCCTAATACCCCGGCTTTTGAAAAGACGTTCTGCCTCCTCTAAGCCATCTGTCTTGTTCAACACTACCAAATTAGTGGTCATTATACTCGATACCGGAACCCGTTGTCTTACGCTCATGATATTGAATTTTAATTTGTTCCTTAAAGTTCCTCAACCTTGGGCAATTAAAACATGATAAAAGTCACTCTGTCCCAATATGGGTCCAAAACACTGTAAACAACGCTTTTGCCCATAGATAAAATGGTTACTTTTATCTTGTGAAAGAAGCAACTGAAAAAGTTTATGACGTCTTGATAATCGGTGGCGGACCCATCGGTATCGCCTGTGGGCTGGAAGCGCAGAAGAACGGTCTTTCCTATATCATTATTGAGAAAGGCACCATTGTCAATTCACTGTTCAACTATCCGGTGAACATGCAGTTTTTTTCCTCCTCTGAGCGATTGGAAATAGATACTATTCCCTTTATCAGTAAAGAGGCCAAACCCAAACGGGACGAAGCCCTGGAATACTATCGAAGGATAGTGACTTCAAGTCAATTGCACATTCACCTTTTTGAGCAGGTCGACACGGTATCAAAGCAAGGGAATACATTTACCATTGCAACCAACAAGGGTTCCTATTGGGCCAAGAACATTATTGTGGCCACTGGCTTTTATGATTTGCCCAATCTATTGAACGTTCCCGGTGAGGAACTCCCCAAGGTCTCGCACTATTATAAAGACCCCCATTTTTATGCCAGTCAAAAATTGGCTGTGGTCGGGGCCAGTAATTCGGCCATTGATGCGGCCTTGGAGTGCTGGCGTAAAGGGGCCGAGGTCACCCTGATCATTCGAGGGCCCGAAGTAGGGAAACGGGTGAAGTACTGGGTTCGTCCCGATATCATCAATCGCATTGAGGAGGGCAGTATCTCTGCCCATTACCGTTCAACAGTAAAGGAAATCCGCGAAACCGAAATTGAAATCAATACCCCAGAGGGCCCTCTGTCCCTTAAAAATGACTTTGTCCTGGCCCTTACCGGGTACAGGCCCAATTTTCAGTTCCTACTGGACTTGGGTATCGAACTTTCCAATGATGAAATACGCCTGCCCCAATACAATCCCAAGACCATGGAGACCAATGTGGAAGGTATTTATCTGGCTGGGGTCATATGTGGGGGAATGGAAACCCATAAATGGTTTATCGAGAATTCAAGGATACACGCCCCTACCATTATCACTTCCATTTTGGACAAGAAAAAAGGGCATTTTAAAGAAATCATCAATTGATTTGATTTTCAACCACGTACATTTACAAAAAAATTGAATATGAAAAATTTTACCTTAGTGGTCTTGCTATTTTTTTTCGGATTGGGAATTCAGGCACAAGTCAAAAAGGAAGACCCACTTATGCAAGAAGTAATGGAATTGCACGATAGCATTATGGCCAAAATGCCAAGAACGGTCAATTATATCAACCAATTACAGGCCAAGGCCCAAAATACTGCCGAAACACCTGAAATAAGGACGGCCATCACCCATCTCAAGAAAGCAAACCAATCCATGACCGATTGGATGCAAGGATTTGGAAAGCAATTCAGTGCCGATGAGATGTTCGGAAAAAAAGCACTTTCCAAGGAAAAAATACATATCCTAGAGCAGGAAAAAATTAAAATTCTAGCTGTAGGGGAACAGATAAAGGCCAGTATGGAAGGGGCCGAGAAGGTACTTTAGTGCAATTATGTGAAATTCCCATAGGAAGACAACCTTTCAAGTGCACTCCCATTTACAGTCAAATATTTCCTTTGACGGTTTAGGTGTCTGATAGCCTTTTCCCTAGAGGTCACCCCTCCCCTTCTTCGCATAACAACCCCATGATTTTACTATATTTCGGAATTATAGGGGTAATGTCCGATTGATGGGGGCACTATTACCAATAGTTGGGCCCGACCATAAAATGGATGGCAACGACCGTTCATTGCCCTAGTATTGATGTACCAAGGAAATATATGAAAAGATTAAGGGAAGGGCAGTATTTTGGCAATTCCAATTTTAAGGTCAGCTTTGATGGCATATCCATCACTGATACGGAATACACCCATGATTATGTGGACTGGCATGGCCATGAAAACCCGTACTTTACCTTTTTGCTCCAGGGGAAACTGATCGAGGAAAACAAAAAAGAAACCTATTGCCTGTCCCAAGGAAGTCTTCTGTTCCACAATTGGCAAGACTTCC
>JBFOLQ010000383.1:0-8117 GCA_040830145.1 Flavobacteriaceae bacterium
ATGGTACGGGCAACTGTACCTTTACGGTCAACAACATTGTATTGGCAGAGGCCATTGAGCCCGTATTGGAGCCCATTGTACCACAAAATATTAGCTGTGACGGAGCCAATGATGGCAGTATCAATGCCACATTGCAAGCGGGGACCGGTGTGGATTCCCCATTTGATTTTAGGTTGTTGGATTTTGATACCAGGGCACTTATAGCCAACAATGCCACGGGGTCATTTTCGGGATTAACGCCAGGTCGGTATGAGGTTGAAGTGGTATCCTCAAGGGGTTGTGGGGATATGAGTGGGCTTTTGACAATCGTGGAGCCCGTACCTTTTGAAATAAGTGCCTCAGCACCGGATTTTACCTGTGAACCCGGGGCCAATCGTTTTAGTTCCACTACGTTGACGGTCACAGTAGATCCTGTGGATACAGGTACCACAGGGAACTACAGATTCAGTATCAGTGGATTTGAAAATTACCAGACCAGCCCTGATTTTGAAATTATTGATAACGGGAGTGTCCAAAATATCACGGTATACGCCATTGATGCCAATGGGTGCCAGGCTACGGCCACTGTCACTATCAACCCCCCTACAACGGTAACATCCGCCATTGTGGAAAACGATCCGTTGGATTGTGCCAATCCCGAGCGTGTTCGCATACAAGTCACTGGCACCAATGATTTCACGGTAAATACCGTATCTGCATTTAGTGTGGCCCCCGTTACCAACACACCTGGTAATGATTATGTGGATGTAAACCTGCCCTCGGCAGGGGATTATATTTTTGAAATTGACGATCATGTTGGGGGATGTACCTATCCCATGCCTCCCTATACGGTGGAAAACCCCGTATCCCCCAATGTGGTCATATCAGAGGCGAAGCCCGTGAGTTGCTTTACCCCGGGGAACGATGGTCAACTAAGCATTGAGGTAACGGATTATACTGGAAATTATGACTATACGGTATATTTTGCCGATGACATCGCCAAAACGAACCCTATTGCCAATGGAACGTTCAATACGTCGACCAACCCTGAATTGATCAGTGGCCTTCCAGGGGGCAACTTATTGGTTGAGGTAAGCTCCACGAACGCCCCTTTTTGTTCGTCAGATAGCAATGCCACTACCATTAGGACACCCAATGGGGACCTTGAGGTTACGGCCATAGAGGTGGGCAATGTGAGTTGCAATGATAATACGGGACAGATTGAGGCCACGGGCACCGGAGGATGGGATACTGCGGGTTATGAATTTCAACTACTTCGCGACGATGGTGATGGAGCTGGTTTCTATGTGTTCGTAGCCTTTTCCACAACAAGCTCCTTTGACAATTTATCAAGTGGGGACTATAGGGTAGAAATCAGGGATGTTGAGGGATGTACCGATACATTTGACATCAATTTGCCCATTGTTCCACAGGTCAATGCGGGTATTAGGGAGCCCCAAGCATTGGTATGCCCCAATGGAAATACTGCTGTTTTGGAGGCCTATGATCCCACTACGGGGGATGTCCTTACCGCAACCGCTGGCGCTACGGGCGGATACCCAGGTGCTGGATATAATTACCGATTATTGTATTTGAACGGCAATGACAATACAGATGTGGCCTCCACCGGTGGGTTGCAGGATTCCCCAACCTTTATAGGTGATAGTGGAGGGTATTTGAGCGGTGGTTGGTATGCCATTGAGGTATCGTCAAGTTTTGGTTGTTCCTTCGTGACCGATCCATACTATGTGAACCCACCGCCACCGATAGAGCCTAAACTGGTACAGACCCGTGTCCCAGGTTGTGGGGGCGATGGTGAGATGCGACTCTTTATTGAGAACTACGATACCAATTTCACCTATGAGTATCGAATTGTCCCAACACCTGACCCCATAAACGATCCCTACACCGATATGGTAGGTTCGGAAGTGTTCATTACCGGAGTGGCAGGAATCACGTATCAATATGAAGTGCGAAAGAAAAACACCTTGAATACCTGTCTGCCCGTATTGAGTAATGGGGTTACCATGACCAATGCCACTGGAGTGACCTTGTTGCCCAACCAGCCCGATGATATTTCCTGTGCTTCGGAATTGGATGGGAGAATTGAATCTTTTGTCAATGGAGGGGTAGGGGACAATCAGTATTACCTATATCAGGGTGATCCAGTGGATGCCTTTAATCCGGCACCCGCAGCAACCTTGGTCAGAGGAGGACAAGACCATGGAACTTTTGAGGGACTTGATGCGGCGACCAATTACTACATCGCCGTGACCAGTGGAACAACCTGTTTTGATGTTGCGGGCCCCTTTGAGGTTTCAAGACCTGCCCCCATTGTAGTCAATACCACGCCAACCCCCACCACATGTGTGGGAAATGCGGATGGAACTATAAGAATGGAAGTTGTTAGTGGGGGTGAGGGATGGACCCAGTTTGCCATAGGCCCACATTTCAATGAGTTTTTTAGTGACCCCAATACTCCGGGATCGTATGTGTTCGAAGACTTGGCAGCGGGGGAATATGAAGTGTTGATCCAAGATGGAAATGGCTGTTTTGAGACGGAAATGGTTACGGTGGGTGCCCCAACCGAAATACAGGTATTGGATGTTCAGACGACTCCAGAGACTTGCATAGGTTTTTCAGATGGTACGGCCCAATTGACAGTGACAGGGGGTACCCCCTTTGTGGATACGGCCACGGGAGCTACATACTATGAAACCAAGATAATTGGTTCAAACCCTACGGGGGATGAGGTTTTTGTACGTAATGATTCCCTTTATTTTGAGAATTTAATGGGAGGGGAAATCTACGTGGTCATTATTCAGGATGCCAATTTCTGTGATACTGATACCGTGGTATCCATAGAAATAGGGGTTGACCTTACGGCT
The DNA here is from genome assembly GCA_040830145.1 of Flavobacteriaceae bacterium. Taxonomy (GTDB): domain Bacteria; phylum Bacteroidota; class Bacteroidia; order Flavobacteriales; family Flavobacteriaceae; genus JBFOLQ01. The sequence continues at coordinate 2,868 of JBFOLQ010000383.1, forward strand.
GAGACCGTTCCCGAGTATGGATGCGATGGTATTTTCCCCAATAATATGGTGACGGTTGCGATGCGGGATACCTCCCTCTATCCCGATTTGTTGTTCTCCCTTGATGTGGATGATATTTCGGTGGCTGGTAACCAATATACCTGGGGCGATCTGGCCCCTGGTTCCCATACGGTATATATTTACCATAGCAATGGGTGCTATACCTTTTCCGATTTTACCATTGAGGCCTATGACCCTTTAACGTTGACGGCCATAAAAACGGGCCCCAATGAAATTACGGCCACGGCCACTGGTGGGTATGGTGACTACGAGTTCTTCTTTGAGGACAATGCCACGGGTTCTACGAATGTATATCACCGAAATGAGAGTGGTACAGTGGAGGTCAGGGTTGTTGATGCCAGGGGATGTACGGCCACGGTATCCCTACAGTTTATATTTGACGGGAATCTAGAGCTGCCCGATTTCTTTACCCCCGACGGGGATGGGCACAATGACGAATGGTTTCCCAGAAACACGAATTATTTCCCTATGGTAGAGGTGAAGATCTATGACCGGTACGGTAGGGTGGTGGCCATTTTGGACAAGGTGGAGCGTTGGGATGGTACGTACGAGGGCTATCCGATGCCCACAGGGGATTATTGGTATGAGGTGAACGCCAATAATAAGGCCAAGGACCAATGGATTGGCCATTTTACCCTATTGCGATAGTGATGGTTGCTTTTAACGTCGCTTTCAGGAAATAGGGAAAACCCCTTGCCTTCATGTGAAAATTTTAGTTCGGTACATTTAAAAACCTACCCAATGGATTGAGCCTTTTTTGGGGATACCACGTGGTAAAACCGTTGTGGAAATATGTCAGGTCTTTTTACACGAATAAATTTGTGTTAAACAATTGATTTATAAAATTCATATTAAAACCAAAAAAGACATAAGACGCTAGACTTAAGACGTACGATAAATCTATCCTCTATCTTCTTTTTTCTTGGTTCCTGACTCTTGGCTCTCCATATACATCCTTAGGTGATGGGTTCCTCTTAAAGACCATTTTGCGCTGTAATGGGGGGTTCATGAGGAATCTTATTGCATGCAATGGCCCCTTTTCTTTATGGGGATCACGGAGTTCTGGTTAATCTTGTATCTTCGAAGGGTTAAACCTTGCCATGCGACATATTTTTTTTCTTGTGGGACTGACCCTTTTTTTGAATGGCTGTCAGGGACAAGAGCGATTGATCAGTGCCGAACAGGAAACCGTGCTGAAGGAATCCTTGGCATATTATCTGTATTTTCCAGAAGGGTACCACAAGGATGTGGACAAAGATTTTCCTTTGTTGCTCTTTTTGCATGGTGGAGGTGAATCTGGCCAGCATCTGGAGGAGATTAAGAAGAATGGTCCTCCCAAGTTGATTGCCATGGGCAAGGAATTTCCCTTTTTGATTTTGGCTCCCCAGAACCCTCATGAAAAAGGATGGTGGAACATACGTGCTGTGAACCAGTTGTTGGACAGTATTGTGGCAACCCATCGCGTGGATGAAAACCGTTTATACCTCACGGGGCTCAGTAGGGGTGGGAGTGCGGCATGGGAACTTGCGGTTCATTATCCCAAAAAATTTGCGGCCATGGCCGTTGTCTGTGGTATGGCCCCATCACCTTATGCCCACTGGCTTGATAAGGAAATGCCCATTTGGGTATTCCACGGTGAGGAAGACCCTGTTATTCCCTTTTCAGAATCCCAAAAGATGGTGGACCGATTGCAGCAAATGGGATATCAGGTGAAATTTACCCCATATCCAGATGTAGGGCACAATGCTTGGGAATTCGCATACGCTGATGACAGCCTTTATGACTGGTTTATCAGGTTTGGTCGATAGGGATTTATCCCCTTTTTCGATAGATCAGTAAAGGACCCCGATTTTGGGCTACAATAATGTAGTCTTTCTTGTCAGCCCCTTGTATAGTTATGATGTCCTTGGCATCCCCTGAGGCCAAAAAGCCGGAATCAGAGGTCGCCATAGGTTTAAAATGCCCATTGCCCTTGTTTATAAGAACCAATCCGTTGAAGGCATCGTATTGGCCAATAAAGACCTCTCCTCCAAAGTCGTTTCCTATCAATACCAAATCCAAGAGGGAATCCTGATTCAAGTCCATGGTCACTATGCCATTGATAGGGGCAAATTGAGCCTGCATGGGAAGTTCATATGTCTGAAAGGAGCCATCTCCCTTATTTTCAAAATAGGTGCTTCTATCATAGTTGCCCATTAGTTGCAGCGCATCTTTGGTTTGGGTAGAGTCAAGTAGTGTGTTGAAGGTAATGTCGGCGTAGTCCCTATAATAGTTAAATTGGTTTCTGAACAAGGGACTTTGACTGTATAGGTCTTTCCAAAAGTGAACAGGATAGGATTCCATTTCTCCCTCCTGATTCTTGAGATAGGAAAAGGTGATGGGGTCAATATTGCCATTGTTGTCAAAATCCTTGGCAATGATTCTCACGGGATATTCCTTTGTAGGCTGGTAAAAATTATTCTTCCCAAAATTCCCGGCAATCATATCCATGTCACCATCATTGTCCATATCGGCCAAATGTACTTGTTCCCACCATCCTATCAAGGAATCAAGACCATTGTTTTCCTGCTTTTGAAGTGTTCCATCCCTATTCATAAATACGGTGATGGGCATACATTCCCCCACCACGACCAGGTCCTGGAACCCATCGCTGTTCAAATCCCCCCACTGGGCATGGGTGACCATTCCAATTTTTTCAAGTCCCGGCGCCCATTGTTGGGTGACATTTTTCAATATACCTTGGTCATTTTTTAAGAGGTAACTCTCATCCGGATATGGGTATTTCAGAAAGGGACTGCGGCCTCCTACGAATACATCGATGTATCCGTCATTGTCAAAATCAGCACTCGCCACTACCGACCCAATGGCATTGGGAGTGGGCAGTTCCTGTTCGGATTTGACAAAATTTCCCTTTCCATCATTTATAAACAATCGGTCCTTAAAAAAAGTACTGTCCCTGGCAAATTCAATGCTTCCCGATACTAGGTATAGGTCAAGATCTCCATCATTCTCCAAATCAAATAAGGCCATATCCTCCTCTTCGTACTTCATGTCCAGTTCATTGGAAAAAAGGGCTTTTTCCGTAAACTCCTGTTTGGGATTTTGGAAAAAGAGTTTGGGCGAATGCCCTGAGGAACTCCCAATGATAAAATCCTCCATACCATCGCCATTTAGGTCCCCTTTGGCCAAACAGGGACCATTTTGGGAGAGTTTATGGGGCAGTAGGCGCTGGGCGTGATAATCCACAATATCCTTCTCCTCATGGACATAGGCTACCAACAGTTCGGAAGTGGTTTCCGTAAAGAGCCTTTCTTGCTGCTTGGGTACGAGGGGAAAGGTAAGTGCTCCCTTATCTACTGTGTTGGCCGCCTTGTACGCAAGGGTATACGTACTGTTGACGTTGGGTGTTGGCACTAAACTGTATTGGCCATCGGGCCAAAGAACTTCCACACTGCGGATGGTATCCTGGTCCCCAAGCCCGATATGGATGCTTGGTTCCATGGAGGACATATAGCCCCGTGTCAGCCATTGCTCATGATATTGAAACCCCGAATCATAGCGAACCACGATTTTGGCCCCGAGTGCATTTGGGTTTCCTTTTTTGCCCTTCAAAATCAGTTTTATATAGTTGTTTTTTCCCGATTTGGCGTCCAAGGTGTTTTCGAATAAAAAGGCATTTTCGTTGATGTTGTTTACGACATAGTCCAAATCCCCATCATTGTCCAAGTCGGCAAAGGCCGATCCATTGGAAAATGAGGGAATGTTCAAGCCCCACTTGTCGCCGACATCCGAAAAGGTGAGATTGCCATTGTTCCGGTAGGCATAATTAGGGATTTTAACCACCGGGATAGAGTCCAACAGGTATTTGTCATCCATGTACGGACCTACTTGAAATCTGAAATCGGCAAAATCCTTATCGGTAATGTCACGGGGAAACCCATTGGTGATCAGTAGATCTTTATGGCCGTCATTGTCCATATCCACGAATAGGGGAGACCAGCTCCAGTCGGTTTTTGCGATACCTGATAAGAGACCTATTTCACTAAAGGGGACATCTTGGCCCGCTCCCAAGTGCAGCATATTGCGCATATACTGTCGCTCGTAGTCCCATTTTTCATCCAGTTGGTACGAAGTATAGGAGTTTTCCGAAATGGTGGTCTTCATCCTATAATTGGTCTCTCCCAACATATCAAGGGTAACGACATCCATAAAACCGTCATTGTTCATGTCGGCAATGTCATTGCCCATGGAAAACTTACTTTGATGCTTTATAAGGGAGTCGGCCTTATTGGTAAAGGTTCCGTCTGCATTGTTCATATAGAGTAGGTCGTTGGTGATATAGTCGTTGCCTACATAAATATCTGGCCACCCGTCTTTATCAAGATCAGAAATGGCGAGGCCCAACCCAAAGCCTTCATAGGTGATGCCCGCTTCTGCCGTGACATTGGTAAAACGGCCGTTGCCTTCATTTCGGTATAATTTATCATTGCTGGCAGCCGACCCATCCACAATTTTTTCACGATAGGTCAGGGGAAGGGTATGGGTCTGTTCGTTATTGAGGATATAGAGATCCAGGTCCCCATCAAGGTCATAGTCAAAAAAGGTGTTGCCCATACTATTGTAGGGGTCGTCTATTCCATATTCCCCAGCTTGCTCAATGAAGGTGGGAATGCCGTCCCCATTGATTCCCTGATTGATAAAAAGCAGGTTCTTTTTTTCTTTTTCCTCCTCCAGGTCGGCTACGGAGATATAGGCATCCAGCCAACCATCATTATTGATATCCACGGCTGAAATACCGGTACACCATTGGCCCTTGGCCTGAATACCCGCTTGGGCCGAGATATCCTCAAAGCGCAGTGCCCCTTTGTTGAGGTACAAGGCGTTGGACACCTGATTGCCAGTAAAAAAAATATCGGGAAGGGAGTCATTGTTGAAATCACCTATCGCCACACCCCCGCCATTAAAAATATATTCCTCACTAAGAATATTGAAACTATCGGTCTCCACAATTTTATTGTTGAAGAGAATACCGCTTTCACGGGCGGATTGAAGCACAAATAACTTTTTCTTCTTTTGGGAGCAAGAGAGTACCAGTATCAGAACTGGAATCAGGGCATACAGGGATTGTTTACGACATCTCATGGTTATCATATATAACAAAGAACAGGGCGGTACCGCCCTGTTCATAAA
>JBFOLQ010000384.1:0-2716 GCA_040830145.1 Flavobacteriaceae bacterium
ACCATAGAATGTGACCTGGGCAATATAGATATCGCTAAGGGAGAAACCGTGTTGGTCCCTGCGGCGGCCCAATACATTGAACTTAATTCGCCTTCGGCCAAGTTGTTACAGGTGACTCTATGATCCAGATTTTCCAAAGGCATTTTTTGACGTATTTTTGAAAAACCAAAATTAATAGGCATGGCAAGCGTTCGCAATTTAAAAAAGGACATCAACACTATTTTTGGAGGGATTATTGACGCCGTTTATGTAATTGAGAATACATCAGGCGAACAGGTATCCAAAGAAGGTTCCAAAATCATAGACGAGGCTATAAATTCCTTTGATGACCTCATTGCCAAGGTGAACAATAAAGGGGTGGACAATCGTAGGGCCCATTTACAAAAGGTGAGGGAGGAATTATCAAAAAAAGCGGAGGCATTGGTTGATAAGGTCAATGCACTGGCATAACGTCCCTTGTACTACTGATCCGTTAATTCCCCAATCAGTTTTTTGAGTTCCATTCCATACGTGGAGGTCACTATTTCCGGAGTAAGGCTTTTATAAATGGAGTCCAAATATACGGGATTGGACTCAGGAACCTCATATACGGCAATATAAGGTGCAATGGTAGAGTTTACATGGTTCAACGCATAGTTGAGCGCAAAGGCGTACTGACGTTTCGTATTGCTGTCTATCAACTTTTGTAATGAATCCAAGGGAATGGAATCCCGCGTTCCCATCTGCGCAATTTCGAGTTCCCTTGCGTGGAACCGGCTCATGGTTTTCCGATATTCCAACAATTTTTCCGTAGTTGGCGAACCTGAAATGTCAGGATGGGCATCAAAGGTATCCCATTTGGTATTAATGGTAATTGTGCCCGGTTCCCCAAAAAACACAATGCGGTCGTTGATGTCGTTATGGTCCTCCTTGGTAAGGTAGAGGTAATATAGTTCGGGGCTGTCAACTTGACCATTCAACGTATAATATCCATTTTCATCCACCGTGGTTGAATCTAGGGCGACCAACTTGGAATCCGTTATTTTTTGAAGATACAGCGTTCCTTTCTTAAGGCCTTTTACTTGCCCGGTCACTACCATGTTTGTTGCAGGTTCAGACGCGCATCCCCCCATAAAAATACCAATGGATACTACTAAGATCAATCGTTTCATTCATTGAGTTTTGAAAGGGCAAATATGCAAAAAAGAGGTTAGAATTGGGAGGCCATTTCCATCAAATATGCACAGAAAAGTGCTCCTAAGGTTCCCACGGCATACCCCAGAACGGCCAATAAAACCCCTACAGAGGCCAATGCCGGGTGAAACTCAGCGGCAACAACCGGAGCAGATGCTGCCCCACCCACATTTGCCTGACTTCCCACGGCCATAAAGAAGTAGGGGGCCTTGATCAGTTTTGCCACCAAAATGAGAAGCCCCGCATGGATACTGATCCAAATAAGGCCTACCAACAAAAGGCCGGGATTGTCAAATACCTTTGAAAGATCCATTTTCATACCAATGGTGGCCACAAGGATATAGATGAACAATCCCCCAATTTTGCTGGCCCCGGCTCCCTCGTAATTCTTGGCAGGGGTAAATGACAACAAAATACCAAATACGGTGGCAAGGACCACCATCCAAAAAAACTTGGAGCCCAAAAAGCTCAAAAAGCCTTTGGCGTCCTTGACCGAATCAAAGGAGTTGATTAAAAAGTCCTTGATATGATCCCCAAAAAAATGGGCACCACCCACAGCCAGAAAGGCCAATGAAAACAAAATTACATAGTCGGGCAAGGTAGGTACCCGGGTGATGCGCTCAGTAAATTCGGTCACTTTTTGTTTGAGTTCCTCAATGGCCGAGGTATCTGCCTTTAACCATTGGTCTATACGTTTGGATCGCCCTATGCCCAATAATAAAATGGCCATCCACAGGTTGGCTACCAGAACATCCACGATGACCATTTGTCCAAACTTATCCGGATTGAATTTAAAGACTTCGAACATGGCAGCTTGGTTGGCCCCACCCCCGATCCAGCTCCCTGCTATGGTCGCGAGTCCCCTCCACATGGCATCAAATCCAGTTCCACCAACCGTTTCAGGTGAAAAAATGGAAACAATCAGAATGGCAATGGGACCTCCTATGACAATGCCCAAGGTCCCGGTCAGAAACATGATCAATGCTTTGGAACCCAAATTGGCTATGGCCTTTAGGTCAATACTCAGGGTCATGAGCACCAATGCGGCTGGCAATAGATACCTACTGGCCACAAAATAGAGTTTGGATTCATGTTTCACGACCTCCCCAGCTTGATTGACGGTTTCCCACTCTGGGGCAATGACACCTATGGATGTGAGTATGCCCGGCAACAAATAGCACATAAGTACCCCAGGGACAATGCCGTAGAATTTCGCCCAAAAGCCGGTTTTCTTTGAGGTTCCGTAAAAAACAAGGCCCAGACATAGGGCCAAAAGACCAAAGACCACGGTATCATTGGTGATAAGCGGTTCGGGCAACAATTCATTCTCCATGGGATGCTATTTTCCCAAATATAATGCTTGATTTTGGGAATTGGCTTTTTTGCCGTCGGATTTGGAAATCATTTGCCTTGCGGGATGCTAAATGCTGGATGGGTATTTTGGCTATTGGTTCCTTTGTGTTGACCACTTGGCTAAATATTTAACCAATAGGTAAGCTTTAGGTTAATGGAGCGGGTCCTTGGGGTAAAGCTATCTACAAAA
>JBFOLQ010000385.1:0-4573 GCA_040830145.1 Flavobacteriaceae bacterium
GGACTTTTAGCAAGAACTCCCCTTCACTGTTGGTGATGGTGCTGATGTTGGTGCCGTCAACACCCAATGTGGCAAATACCAAAGGTTTGTTGGACGATGCATCCACTACCTCACCCCTAAATTGGCTATATTCCGGTTCTTGCGCCGAGCAAATGGGAATAACGAGGATAAGGGATAAAAAATAAATGATTCGTTGTATTGACCTCTTTTTCATGACCGTTTCAATTTGATGAAGGAATTTAAATTGTTTCAAAATGACTGACCTACCTATTGCTATCTATAAAAAAATCAATCAACATGGCGCTTTTCATCCGGTGGGGCACAGCTGTCTTGAACCCGATGTGCTCCAATTCTTTGGGGAAAAGAACCTGCACATACACGATACCAAATTTTCGTGAAAAATTGTGTTAATATAGGATGGAATGGCCCAGTGGAAAGATTGGGGTTCCTATCTGTAAAACCTTGAATAAGGTATATGTTACCTACATGTTCACAAAAATATGACCGGCCTGTGGAATGTCCGTCAGGTCAAACTCAGTTTCATTTAATAGAATGCCGTGCTCTAGATATGCTTTTAGATTCGTGAGCCAAAACGTCCACCCACAGCTGCAACCGTTGTATAGGTTCATCTTGGTTTCCTCGTCCGTGGGCATATCGTACTGTCGTAAGTCGAGCAACACGGCCTCTTTTACTTCTTGTAACGAAACGGAGACCTTACAAATATCATTGGCAAAGGAAAACTCAATAAAATCCTTTCCATTGGCCTGTAAAATGTTCCCTCTCTCCTTTTCGTTCCAGTTATTCCATTTCCAGACATAGGTATCACCACCCTGTATGAATTCCCCAGCGTCCCTTATAGTGTCCATTCCCGTGGTATATACAGCTTTTTCTAGGAACCAGGCCTCTATGCCCTTTGTAGTGGCCCAGGATTTATAAATGGTATCCAGAGGAGCCTTGATATATATTTTTTTTTGGAATTCTTTAAAGGTGAATGGTTTCATGGGAATCGATTATTTTTTTCTCTGTAATTCATATTGATAAACGTGCCTTCCCAATTCTGCTAAAAAGGGAATACCAACTTCCTCATATTCGTATTGATTGTCGTTGAAGATGCCATCGCTATTGACCAGTATGGTGGCCGTGAGCATAAATTCCACATTGTTTTTAGTGTCCTGGATATAGGCACAGTCGGTCAGAGTGCCGTATGCGTAGCCTACCTTGTTGTAAATTTTGATGTGATCGGGAATGTCATCCGTGGTATCCCCGTACATAAAAAACTTGCAGTAGCCATCGTAAAATTCCTCTGGGTCATACCCCACGTCGGCGGGCGGGCTGTACATGGCCTTAAGCAATAGGTCCCGTTGCGCCCCATTGATATCAAAACGCTGCCCAAGTGGAAAGAGTTCGGGAAAAATGACCCTTTTCAAAGTCCCATGTTGGGAGCTGATGGGAAAATAATTCTTCTTGCCGAAATCAAAGGGGCCGGCCATCAGTGAATCCCCCACATAAAAACCACTGCCTTTTTTGGTACCTTCCAATACGAGATTTTCAGGTTCCTTCCCAATATGCGGCGTGGTCAGGGTAGTAGTACTATCATTCAGATAAATGACAAGGGGACGGGTGGTCACACCTTCCCATTTAAAGCCCAACCGGTGCGCCAATCGAAAATTTTGGATTCCTTTCCCATACATTTTTTTGTTGATGTTTTCAGGGCCCAAAAATTCGAACAAACGATTATTGGCATGGTTGTCGCTCACCGCAAATATTTTGGAAATGTCCTGGGCAAAGCTATCTTCGACTGAATCACCTTCAATGTAGTATCGTGAATTGACTGTCAGGCCCTCCGTTTGATTCAATTTTTCGAGGGCCATTACAGCGGTAGGAAATTTTATGGTACTGGCAGGATAAAAATACTTCTTGTCGTTTACCTGAAAGTCATAATCGGTAAAGAGTATGGTATCCTTGGTGCGGTCTATCCGCGTAAAACGGATTTGAACCTCATGCCGATCTAAGTTGTCCACGACCCTTTGGATCTTTGGGCGATCTGAAGTCCATATACTGGATAAGGGGTTTTGGTCCCCACCACCTTCCTGGCACCCCATCAAACATAAAAGGGAAGGTATTGCCCAAAGACCCACCCTATTCATGGTTCGGCGTGTATCTCACCCCTATGGGGTCTTAGAATGTCCCTTATTTTGATCATATCGTCCTTTTTGACCACCATAAAGGCGAGACTGTGCATTTCATTTAGGGCATGATGTCCCGTAATGTTCAGCGGATACTGGGTCTGTTCAATGAACTCCTTTAAGTGCTTTTCATGATGTAGGGCCGTTTGAAGGGCGGTGGGCCCCTTAAAGTCCCATATCAATTTAATTTTTTCAGACATTACGATTCCGTTACCGATTTTCCTTCCTCCGCAAATGCCTTAAAGTCTTTCATATACTGGAAGGATTGTTTTTTAAAGGAGCCTGGCATCAGAAAGGCAAAGACTTTCATCATGAATCCTGAAAATTGAAATTCTGACTCAGAAATCCAACGGGTAGATTTGACCCCAGCCTTTTTGAAATAGTTTTTTTGGATGTTGCATACCCCCTTGGTTTCATAAGTGGCATGAAACTCGTGGGGTAGATTACGCTTTAAAATGGTTTCCACCAAGGTCATGCCCCTTTTTCCCATTTGGTAATTGAGTTCCATTTTGGCCCCTTCCTTCCCGAGATCTCCTTCCATTTGCTTATATCCAATGAATCCCCCTTGCCAGTGTTTCATGTTTTCGGGGTTATCCAGTTTTTGTATAAACTCTTCTATGGGCACCCCGATGGTAATTTCAGTAGTGTACTTCATAGTGGTTGGTTTGGTTGAACTAATGTAACAATTTTTTGGTTTTCAGCACTAAAACAGTGTTAATGGCCATTTCCCATTTGCCTGATGGGCACATATTAGTATTTTAGCGGAATGTTTTTGAGAGCCCCACTGAAGTACGGCCCTTTGGGAGGCACCGTAATGATTGCCTTCTTGATAATGGGCATGCAATCATGCAAGGATTTATTGACCAAAAAGGAAGAAAGGGAGCCCATAGCGAGGGTTGGAGAGGCCTTTCTATACAAGGAAGATTTGGACCCCCTTATAGGAAAAGGTCTGTCACCAGGGGATAGTGTCGCCTTTGTTGTCAATTACATCAATAATTGGGCTTCCAAACAATTATTGCTATCCAAGGCCAAAATCAATCTTCCCGAAGACAAATTGGCGGAGTATGATGCCCTGGTGGAGGGGTACCGTACCGATTTATATACCCGGGCCTATAAGGATGCCCTGGTTCAAAAAGGGACGGATACGCTTATATCAAAGCGGCAGTTGCAATTGTTTTATGAGCGCGAGAGGGAAAATTTTAAACTAAAGGAAAAGTTGGTACAGCTTCGGTTTATACAGCTTCCCAAACCGTTTTTGGACAAGGAAGGGGTCATTGAGAGACTTAAGCGATTCAGTGAAGAGGACGTGGCGTACCTTGATTCCATAGGGATACAATTCAAGAAGCTAAATTTTAACGACTCGGTATGGGTTCCCGCCACTAGGGTCATTTCCGAGATTCCCCCATTGACACCCGAAAGGGCTGATAGGTACTTAAAAAAATCACAATTTTTTGAACTAGAGGACTCATTAGGGGTATATTTGGCTAAGATAAATGGGGTGCTCAATGAAAATCAAGTGGCACCACTATCCTATATTGAGCCAAGGATAAAACAAGTGCTTCTAGGCCGAAGAAGGCTGGAATACATCAAAAGACTGGAAACCGAACTCATTGATGAGGCAATCAAGGAAAACGAATTTGAATTATATGAGCCCAAAGAGTAAATTATGGTCAATGTTGCCATTGGCCCTGGCCCTACAGTTAGGTATGGCCCAGAAAGGGGATTCCCTACCCGATACCCAAATTGAACCTGAAGAAACCAAAGTGGAAGTGGCAGAGGGCCTACGGCCAGGAAAAACCTTCCAAAAGATAAAATTGGATGGGGTGGCCGCAGTGGTAGGGGATTACGTCATTTTGGAATCGGACATTGAGAAAACCTTGATTGACCTTCGTAGCCAAGGGGCATCTACCGAGGATATTACCCGGTGTGGACTTTTGGGAAAGCTAATGGAAGACAGGTTGTATGCCCATCAAGCGGTACAGGATAGTATCCTTGTATCGGATGATGAGGTGAATGCCACAGGGGAACGCCAGATACAGCAACTGGTACAACAGATAGGTTCCATGGCGAAAGTGCTCAAATACTATAAGATGGAGGATGAGCAATCGTTTCGGGAAAACCTATTTGAAATCAATAAGCTGCGTATGCTCTCTGAAAAGATGCAGCAAGACATTGTCGGGGAGATAGAGATTACCCCAGAGGAAGTACGTCAGTTTTTTTATAGGATTCCAGAGGATGAGCGTCCTGTTTTTGGAGCTGAAATGGAGATTGCCCAAATTGTCAAGGAACCGAAGCCCAGCGAGGAGGAAAAACAAAAGGTCGTTGATAAGCTGAATACCATTAAGGCCGATGTGGAAGAGAATGGAGCCAGTTTTAATGTAAAGGCC